>NZ_JBHUDX010000046.1:79887-103328 GCF_042678285.1 Streptomyces caeni | reverse complement strand
CGCGGTGGCACCGCGATTCCGTAACACGGGGAAAACCTGAAACGGGCTTCTCGGGGGAACAATCCAGCCAGCATTCCGCAAGGTCCCCCCGTCGACGAGGAGTTCCACGATGCCCGACACGCAGCAGGCGGCCGACAGAGCGAGCGCCGCACCCCCCGCGGGGAACGGCGTCGACCGGTTCTTCAAGATCTCCGAACGTGGCTCCACCGTCGGTCGCGAGATACGCGGTGGCCTCGCCACGTTCTTCACGATGGCCTACATCCTCGTCCTGAACCCGATCATCCTCGGCAGCGCCAAGGACAAGTTCGGCCACCAGCTCGACGCCGGTCAACTGGTCACCGCCACCGCCCTGGTGGCCTGTGTGATGACCGTCATCATGGGCGTCGGCGGCAACCTCCCGCTCGCCATCGCCGCCGGCCTCGGCCTCAACGCCGTCGTCGCCTTCCAGATCGCGCCCCTGATGAGCTGGGCCGACGCGATGGGCCTCGTGGTCATCGAGGGCATCCTCATCTGCGTCCTGGTGCTCACCGGACTGCGGGAGGCCATCATGAACGCGATCCCGCAGCAGCTCAAACAGGCCATCGGCGTCGGCATCGGCCTCTTCATCGCCTTCATCGGCTTCGTCGACGCCGGGTTCGTCAGCCGCATCCCGGACGCCGCGAACACCACGGTGCCGGTACAGCTGGGCGCGGTCGGCCGGCTGACGGGCTGGCCCGTGCTGGTCTTCTGCCTCGGGGTGCTGCTGACCGTCGCGCTGCTCGCCCGCAAGGTGAAGGGCGCGATCCTGATCAGCATCGTCACCATGACGCTCGTCGCGATCGCCATCGACGCCGCCGCCGACATCAAGAGCTGGGGCTTGACCACCCCGAAGGTGCCCGACAAGGTCGTGGCGACACCCGACTTCGGACTCATCGGTCACTTCAGCCTGTTCGGTGCCTTCGGGGAGACCGGCGCCCTCACCGTGATCCTTCTGGTCTTCACCCTCATCCTGTCGGACTTCTTCGACGCCATGGGCACCATCGTCGGCGTCAGCGCGAAGGCCGGACTGCTCGACGAGGGCGGCAGGGTGCCGGGCATCGGCCGCGTCCTGTTCATCGACGGCGCCGCGGCGGTGGCCGGCGGTGTCGCCTCCGGTTCCTCCAACACCGCCTACATCGAGTCCGCGGCCGGCGTCGGCGAGGGCGCGCGCACCGGGTTCGCCAACCTGGTCACCGGAGGCCTCTTCGGCCTCGCGCTCTTCTTCACCCCGCTGCTGACCATCGTCCCGCTGCAGGCGGCGGCGCCCGCCCTGATCGCCGTGGGCTTCCTGATGATGACCCACGTCAAGCACATCGACTGGGACAGGTACGACATCGCAGTCCCCGCCTTCCTCACCATCGCGGCGATGCCGTTCACGTACTCGATCACCGACGGCATCGGTGCCGGATTCGTGTCGTACGTCGTCATCAAGACGGTCGTCGGCAAGGCCAGGGAGGTCCACTGGCTGCTGTGGGGGGCGTCGGCGCTGTTCCTCGTCTACTTCGCGATCGACCCGGTGGAGCAGGTCCTCGGGGTGAGATGAGGCACGGGCCGGCCGGTCAGGCCCTCAGGACGAGGACGACCTCCTCGCCGCGGGCGTTCGCGAAGCCGCGCGCCCGGGCCGTCTCCTCGAAGCCGCACTTCGCCAGGACCCGGCGCGAGGCAGCGTTGTCGGCGGCGGCCCGGGCGTAGAGCGGGCGCTGCGGGACCTGCTCCAGCAGGGCCCGCAGCGCGGCCGTCGCGATGCCCCGCCCCCACAAGGCGCGGTCGATCCAGTAGGTGACCTCGCGTTCGCCCGGCTCGCCGAAGACCGCCACGCTGCCCGCCACGTCGCCGTCCGCCAGCACGGTGCGGGTGGTGACGCCGGACGAGGCGCGGATCCGCGCCCAGTGCGCGTCGAAGCGCGACCGGTCGGCCGGGTCCTCGGGGGCGAAGGCGGCCATACGGACCGCCACGGGGTCGCTCATCTGGCGGAAGAAGACCGGCAGGTCGCTGTCGTGGACCTCGCGCAGCACGATCTCCATGTCACAGCCTCCGGGTCGCCAGGGTGAGACGGTCCCGCGCGTCGAACAGCGCGTCCGTGATCATCTGTTCGTGTGCCGGGGTCAGCCGGGCCACCGGGACCGAGCAGCTGATGGCGTCGCGCGCCGGGGTGCGGTACGGGATGGCGACCCCGAAGCAGCGCAGGCCCAGCGTGTTCTCCTCGCGGTCGACGGCGAAGCCCTGTTCACGGACCTGGTGCAGCTCCTCGATGAGCTTCTCCCGGTCGGTGATGGTGTGCTCCGTCAGCGCCGGCAGCGTCTCCGGCAGCATCTTGCGGACCTGCTCGTCGGTGTACGTGCTCAGCAGCGCCTTGCCCAGCGACGTGGAGTGCGCGGGCAGCCGGCGGCCCACGCGGGTGAAGGGGCGCAGATAGTGCTGCGACTGACGGGTCGCGAGGTAGACCACGTTGGTGCCGTCGAGCCGTGCGAGGTGGATCGTCTCCGTCGTGTCGTCCGACAGCCGGTCCAGCGTCGGGCGGGCCACCGCCACCACCTCGTCGCCGTCGATGTACGACGTACCCACGAGCAGCGCCCGCACCCCGATGCCGTACCGCGTGCCCGTCGCGTCCGTTTCCACCCAGCCCAGGTCGACGAGCGTGCGCAGCAGCATGTAAAGGCTGGACTTGGGGTATCCCACCGCCTCCTGCACGGCGGCCAGGGAATGCATACCGGGGCGACCCGCGAAGTACTCGAGCAGTTCAACGGTCCGCACCGCGGACTTGACCTGCGCCCCGCCGCCTGTCTCGCCTGCCGACATCGCCCTTGACCCCTTCGTTCGACGGGAAATAGTCTCCGAGCAGCGAATTCATCACCAGAGACGGCGTTCAGTATATCGAACACGGCTGGTGGTGAGGTACGAACTGCGGCAGATATCTGGAGGGACCCGCGGTGGCAGCAGCACCAGTCTGGAGTGTCGACCCCCGTACCGGGAAGCAGCGTGAACAGGTTGCGGTGGAGGCCACGGCCCAGGAGGTGGACGCCGTCGTCCGCGTGGCCCACGCCGCGCGCGGCGCCCTCGCCGACCGCACGGTCCGCTCGGCGTTCCTGCGCGCCGCCGCCGACGGGCTGGAGGCGGCCCGCGACCGGCTCATCGAGGCGGCCGACGCCGAGACCGCGCTCGGCCCGGTCCGCCTCACCGGAGAACTCGCCAGGACCTGCTACCAGTTGCGGGCCTTCGCGGACATCGTCGACGAGGGCGCGTTCCTCGATGTGATCATCAACCACCCCGACGACACCGCGATCCCGCCGATCCCGGACCTGCGCCGCCTCAAGGTCCCGCTCGGCGTCGTCGCCGTCTACTCGGCGTCCAACTTCCCCTTCGCCTTCTCGGTCGCCGGCGGTGACACCGCGAGCGCTCTGGCGGCGGGCTGCCCGGTGGTCGTCAAGGCCCACCCGGACCACCCCGCACTGTCCGAGCTGGTCGCCAGGGTGCTGCGCCGGGCCGCCGCCGGGCACGGCATCCCCGAGGGCGTCCTCGGCCTCGTCCACGGTTTCACGGCGGGCGTCGACCTGGTCGCGCACCCGCTGGTGGCGGCCGCCGGGTTCACCGGTTCCATCCGCGGCGGCCGCGCCCTCTTCGACGCGGCGGCCGCCCGGCCCGTACCGATCCCGTTCCACGGCGAACTGGGCTCCCTCAACCCCGTCGTGATCACCGAGGCCGCGGCTGCCGAGCGCGCCGAGGCGATCGGAGCCGGGCTGGCGGGTTCGATGACCCTGGGACTCGGCCAGTTCTGCACCAAGCCGGGGCTGGTCCTGGCCCCGGCGGGCGCCGCGGGCGACCGGTTCGTGAAGTCCCTGACCGAGGCCGTCAGCGGCGTGGACGCCGGGGTCCTGCTGGACCACCGTATGCGCGACAACTTCGTCGCCGGGATCGGCGAGCGCACCGGACTGCCGGACGTCGACTCCCCGGTGACCCCGGGAGCGGGCAGCGAGCACGCGGTGAGCCCCGGCTTCCTGACGGTCCCGGCGAAGAGGCTGACCGCCGAGGGTGCCTACGACCTCCTCCTGGAGGAGTGCTTCGGCCCGGTCACCGTGATCGCACGGTACGAGGACGAGGCCGAGGTACACGCCGTGCTCTCCCGGCTGCCCGGCAACCTCACCGCGACCGTGCACCTGTCGGCGCAGGAGGCGGCCGGTGAGGGCCGCGGGGCGGAGATCATCGCGGAGCTGACCCCGCTCGCCGGGCGCGTCCTGGTCAACGGCTGGCCGACGGGCGTCGCGGTCGCCCCCGCCCAGCACCACGGCGGCCCGTACCCGGCGACCACCTCGACGTCCACCTCCGTCGGAGGCACCGCCATGGAGCGCTGGCTGCGCCCCGTCGCGTACCAGAACGTCCCCGAGGCCCTGCTGCCGCCGGAACTGCGCGACGACAACCCGCTCGGGCTGCCCCGCCGGTTCAACGGCACCCTGGAGCGTTGACGCCCTCTCCGGTCCGTACCGCTGTGCGGCACGGACCGGATTCCTGTTTCACGGGCGACTGCCGTCCGGTAAGGGGGCGGTCTGACGCGGCCTCCGCAGACCCGACTTCCCGCCCGTCGTCCGGGGGTAGGCACGGCAACTCCACTGTGGGGCAAGGTGATTGCAGTCGTGCCGGCGCGGCCCTTCGGGCTGCTGCGGGCAGGATGCCCTCCACCTCCATCCTGAAGGGTGGAGTATTGGGCAACCGTTCGACGGTGCTCCGCGCGGCAGCCGTGGTCCGTGGCCTCCGGGCCGGGCCGCGGAGCGGACCTGAGACACTCACGGGATGGACGTGGAACTTCCCGAACTCCCCTTTCCCCTCCGCACATACGGCCCCGACGGGCACTGGTCCTACGAGGACGGGGTGCTCACCGGATGGGCGGGCGCGCGGCAGGACCGGTTCGTGCCGCCCACCGGCGAGTCGCTCGACGCCGCCTGCGACGCGCCCCGGCTGCTCGGGGCGCCGGTCGGCGACTTCCAGCTGGTGGCCCGGGTCACGGTCGGCTTCGCGGCGGCCTTCGACGCCGGGGTGCTCTACGTCCACGTCGGCGAACGGGCGTGGGCGAAGCTGTGCCTGGAGTACTCGCCGGATGTGCCGACGGTCTGCACGGTGGTGACGCGCGGACACTCCGATGACGCGGACTCCTTCACCGTGGAAGGCAGTTCGGTCTGGCTCCGGGTCAGCCGCACGGGCCGGGCGTTCGCTTTCCACGCGTCGCGGGACGGGAAGCGGTGGACGTTCGTCCGCCTGTTCACCCTGGCCGACGAGGGTCTGTCCTCGGCGGCGCTCGTGGGCTTCATGACGCAGTCGCCCGTGGGGGAGGGGTGCGTGGTCACCTTCGATCACCTGGAGTACCGGGACTTCTGGCCGGAGAGCCTGCGGGACGGGGCGTGAGAGGCCGGCGCACCCTCACGCCTGAGGTCCGGGCCCGGCGGACTCGCTGCTCAACCGGGGAATGACCCCAACCGTTTGAACGTTCATGCACTCGGCGGAGGAGGTCTCCGTACCCGTACGAGGGAGTGAAGCCGAGAATGCGCGTCGAGATCTGGAGCGACATCGCCTGCCCCTGGTGCTACGTCGGCAAGGCCCGCTTCGAGAAGGCGCTTCGGGCCTTCCCCCACCGGGACGGGGTCGAGGTGGTGCACCGCTCCTTCGAGCTGGACCCGCGGCGCGCCAAGGGCGACGTGCGGCCGGTGCTCGCGATCCTCGCCGAGAAATACGGGATGAGCGAGGCCCAGGCGCAGGCCGGGGAGGACAACCTCGGTGCGCAGGCCGCCGCGGAGGGCCTGGAGTACCGCACTTCGGGCCGCGACCACGGCAGCACCTTCGACCTGCACCGCATGCTCCACCTCGCCAAGGAGAAGGGCCGGCAGGACGAGCTGATCGGGATCCTGTTCCGGGCGAACTTCGCCGAGGAACGCTCCCTGTTCTCCGAGGGCGACGAGCGGCTGGTGGAGCTGGCCGTGGAGGCCGGGCTCGACGCCCAGGACGCCCGCGCCGTCCTCGCCGACCCCACCGCGTACGCCGACGCCGTCCGGGCGGACGAGCGCGAGGCCGCCGAGCTGGGCGCGAACGGCGTGCCGTTCTTCGTCCTCGACCGCACCTACGGCGTCTCCGGCGCGCAGCCCGCCGAGGTCTTCGCCCAGGCGCTGACGCGGGCGTGGGGCGAGCGTTCGCCGCTCCCGGCGGTCGAGGACGGCGGAGCCGACGCCTGCGGTCCCGACGGGTGCGCGGTGCCCCAGCGCTGAACAACGGCGCAGACCGGGGCACATATATAAGTATTCCTTAGCGAAACCACGCGATAAATGGCAATGGACTATGGCTTCATCGGGCCCCACAGTGGTCCCATGGAGACCTTCGAGACCCTGGTCCGTGCCGAGTTCGCTCCGAAGAACACCTATCTGAACACCGCGAGCACCGGGCTGATGCCGGCCCGCACGGTGGAGGCCGTGCGGAGCGCCCTGGAGTCGGCCGCCGCCGGGCAGCCGACCGACATGTTCGCCGACGTGGAGGCGGCACGCGCCTCTTTCGCCCGGCTCACCGGGGTCCCCGTCCGCCGGGTGGCGGCCGGGGCCTCGGTCGCCGTCTACACCGGGCTGATCGCCGCATCCCTGCCCCCGGGCGCGGAAGTGCTCACCGCCGAGGCCGACTTCAGCTCCGTCGTGACCCCCTTCCACCTGCGCCGTGACCTCACGGTGCGCACCGTCCCGCTGGAGCGGATCGCGGAGTCCGTGCGGCCCGGCACGGCCCTCGTCGCCGTCAGCGCGGCGCAGTCCGCCGACGGCCGGATCGCCGACCTGCCCGCCATCCGCGCGGCCGCCCGCGCCCACGGCGCCCGGACGTACGTGGACGCGTCCCAGGCCGCCGGCTGGCTGCCGGTCGACGCCGACGCGTACGACTTCGTCGCCTCCGTCGCCTTCAAGTGGCTGGTCTGCCCGCGCGGCGTGGCCTTCCTGGTGGTGCCGGAGGACCTCGGCGGACTCACCCCCGTCTTCGCGGGCTGGGTCGCGGGCGAGGAGCCCTGGGACAGCTGTTACGGGCCGGTGGCCGAACTCGCCCACTCCGCACGGCGTTTCGACGAGAGCCCCGCGCTCTTCTCGTACACGGGCGCACGCCACTCGCTGGCGCTGCTGGAGGAACTGGGCGCGGAGCGGGTGCTGGCCCACGACCTCGCCCTCGCCGACCGCTTCCGCGCGGGCCTGAACGGCCTCGGCCACGAGCCGGTCCCCGCGCCGGGCTCGGCGATCGTCTCCGTCCCCGGGCTCGGCGCGCGCCAGCCGGACCTGAGCCGGGCCGGCGTCGAGGTCTCGGACCGCGCGGGCAACCTGAGGGCCGCCTTCCACCTGTACAACACGACTGCGGACGTCGATCGCCTCCTGGACGTCCTGTCGGGCTGAGGGGAGACGGCCCCGCAGGCGGCCCACGCGTTCGGGCCCTCCCGTGCGGCGGGCATCACCGCACGGGGGTGAAGTCCCTGGCCCCGATGAACGTGGGCCGCCGCACCGGCGCCGCGAAGGGCTCCACCGCCGCGTTCTCGACGCTGTTGAACACGATGAACACATTGCTGCGCGGGAAGGGGGTGATGTTGTCCCCCGACCCGTGCATGCAGTTGCAGTCGAACCAGGTCGCCGAACCGGCCCTGCCCGTGAACAGCCTGATGCCGTACCGGCTCGCCATCGCGGTGAGGGCCTCGTCGGACGGCGTGCCCGCGTCCTGCATCTGCAGGGACTTCTTGTAGTTGTCCTCCGGCGTGGCCCCGGCACAGCCGAGGAACGTCTTGTGCGACCCCGGCATGATCATGAGACCGCCGTTGGTGTCGTAGTTCTCTGTCAGCGCGATCGACACGGACACCGCGCGCATCCGCGGCATGCCGTCCTCGGCGTGCCAGGTCTCGAAGTCGGAGTGCCAGTAGAAGCCGCTGGCCCCGAAGCCGGGCTTGATGTTGATCCGCGACTGGTGGACGTAGACGTCGGAGCCGAGGATCTGCCGGGCCCGCCCGAGCACGCGCTCGTCGTGGACGAGCCTCGCGAACACCTCGCTGATCCTGTGGACCTCGAAGACCGACCGGATCTCCTTCGACCTCGGCTCCACGACCGACCGCTCGTCGGCGCGGATCGCCGGATCGGTGACGAGCCGCTGGAGCTCCTGCCGGTAGACGGCGACCTCGTCCTCGGTGAGCAGCTCGTCGATGGCGAGGAAGCCGTCGCGCTCGTACGCCTGGAGATCGGCGAGGGAAACCGGCCCGGATGTGCCGGGCGTGCCCCAGACGACCGGGTCCTGACGGGGGACGGACACCTCGGTGGTGCCGCGGGTGGGGTACGGATCGGTGACGGGGGTGACGGTGGTGGTCACGGTGGTTCAGACCTCCTCGGTGAGCAGGGGGTAGACGCCGTTCTCGTCGTGGTCCTCCCGTCCGGTCACGGGGGGATTGAAGACGCAGATGCAGCGGAAGTCCTCCTGGACGCGCAGTGTGTGCCGCTCGTGGCCGTCCAGGAGGTACATGGTCCCGGGCGTGACGGTGTACGCCTTCCCGGTCTCGTGGTCGGTCAGTTCGGCCTTGCCCTCGACGCACACGACGGCCTCGATGTGGTTCGCGTACCACATGGACGTCTCCGTGCCCGCGTAGAGGACCGTCTCGTGCAGGGAGAAGCCGACCTTCTCCCGGGCGAGGACGATCCGTTTGCTCTCCCACGTGCCGGACGCCGCCCTGACGTGCCGGTCGGTGCCTTCGATGTCCTTGAACGAGCGGACGATCACAGTGGTACGTGCCTCCTTGTGCCGGGGTTGCTCAGACGGTTTCGCGGACGGTTTCGCGGACGGCGCGGGCGAGGGCGCTCAGTCCCGCGTCCAGCTCGTCGGGGGTGATGGTGAGGGCCGGGAGCAGCTTGACGACCTCGCTCTCGGGGCCGGACGTCTCCACGAGCAGGCCGAGCTCGAAGGCGCGGCGGGCCACGCGCTCCGCGCGCTGTCTGTCGTGGAACTCCAGTCCCCACACGAGCCCGCGCCCGCGGTACTCCTTGACGTCGGTGATGTTCTCCTCGGTGATGGAGATCAGCTCCTGCTCGACCTGCTCACCGCGGGCCCGGGTCTGCTTCTCCATCGAGGATCCGTCGCTCCAGTAGGTCTCCAGGGCGGCGGTCGCCGTGACGAACGCCGGGTTGTTCCCGCGGAAGGTGCCGTTGTGCTCGCCCGGCTCCCAGATGTCCAGTTCCGGCCTGAACAGACACAGCGACATGGGCAGTCCGTAGCCGCTGATGGACTTGGACACGGTGACGATGTCGGGCACGATCCCGGCTTCCTCGAATGAGAAGAAGCCGCCGGTGCGTCCGCAGCCCATCTGGATGTCGTCGACGATCAGCAGCATGTCGCGGCGCGCACACAGGTCGGCGAGCCCCCGCAGCCACTCGGGCCGGGCGACGTTGATGCCGCCCTCGCCCTGCACCGTCTCCACGATGACGGCGGCGGGCCGGTTGAGCCCGGATCCCTGGTCCTCCAGCAGCCGCTCGAACCACAGGAAGTCCGGGACCCTGCCGTCCAGGTACTGGTCGAAGGGCATGGGCGTCCCGTGCACCAGGGGGATCCCGGCGCCGGCGCGCTTGAAGGCGTTGCCGGTGACCGCGAGGGATCCCAGGGACATGCCGTGGAAGGCGTTGGTGAAGGACACGATGGCCTCGCGCCCCTTCACCTTGCGGGCCAGCTTGAGGGCGGACTCGACGGCGTTGGTGCCCGTGGGCCCCGGGAACATGACCTTGTACGGCAGGCCGCGCGGCCGCAGCACGAGATCCTGGAACGTCTGGAGGAAGGACCGCTTGGCGACGGTCGACATGTCGAGCGCGTGGGTGATGCCGTCCCGCTCCAGGTAGTCGATCAACGCCCGTTTCAGGACGGGGTTGTTGTGCCCGTAGTTGAGCGAACCGGCGCCGGCGAAGAAGTCGAGGTACTCGTGCCCGTCCTCGTCGTACATGCGGCTGCCCCGAGCGCGGTCGAAGACGGTGGGCCAGCCGCGGCAGTAGCTGCGCACCTCCGACTCCAGGGTCTCGAAGACGCCGAGGTCGGGCTGGGTGATGGTCACGGCGAAAACACTCCTCGGTACGTGGGGCGGGGTCAGACGGAGAGGGGGCCGATGCGGTAGAGGACCTCGGGCTCGTGCGGCCCGTCGGGGAACTGGCGTGTCTCGAAGAGGACTTCACGCTCCACGGCCGCGCCGTGCCGCTGGGCGTAGGACAGGAACAGGCGCTCGGAGGCGGTGTTGCCCGGAGTGATGGTCGTCTCGATCCCCGTCACCCCGTGTTCGTCCGCGACCCGCGCCGTGAGCGCGTCCAGCAGCCGCGTCGCGAGACCGCGCCCGCGGTGGGCGGCGTCGACGGCCACCTGCCACACCAGAAGGGTGCGGGGGCGGTCGGGCCGCAGGTAGGCGGTGACGAACCCGACGGGAGGTCCGCCGGGTTCCGCACGCGCCACCGCCGAGGTATCGGCGAAGTCACGGCACCACAGCAGATAGCTGTAGGAGGAGTTCAGGTCGAGGACCTCGGAGTCCCTGGCCATGCGCCAGAGCGCGGCCCCGTCCGCCACCGCGGGACGGTCGATCCGAAGCTCCTCCGGCATTTCCGGGAATTCCGCTTGCAGGTCTGCTTGTGCGGCGGTCATGCGGATGGAATTTACCGAGGAAAATTCAAAATTGCATCGTCGGAAGGGGTTACGGAGGGTCGGGTGATGTGTTATTCACGCGGGCGCGTGTGCCCGCGTGAAGGGGGTGGGTTTGGAGGCGATATGACCGAGAAATGCGGGACAAAAGGTGCGGACTGCGGAGTAGGTCACACCTCTGTAACTCTCACGAGATCCGCCCGAATTGCATCCGCTTTTCTTCATCGAATCTTTGTGTTTAGGTCGGGGGAAACCGGGCAGAAGAATACGGGCGCCTACCCTGAATTGAATTCTTTGAATTGCGTGGTTCGTGCGAAAAGGGGGCGGGGCCGGTCGTCGGGAAGGGCGCCGGAGGAGACGGGGCCGGTGGCGCCGGTCGAGGCCGTACGGGGGAGTCCGGTACCGCCCGCCCCGCCGCGGGGGGCGGGCGGATCTGCGACCGGGGGACCGGGCCGAGGAGCACCCGGACTAAGGTGCGGTACATGAACGATCGCGCGGTGCTGCATGTGAAGGGGCGGGTACTCGTCGGACCGGACGAGGCCCGTGACGAGGTGTGGGTGATCGGCGGCCGGGTCTCCTACGACCGCCCGGCGGGCGCCCGCGACGTCCGTACCGTCGAGGGCTGGGCGCTGCCCGGCCTCGTCGACGCGCACTGCCATGTCGGCCTCGACGCCCACGGCGCGGTCCCCGACGACGTCGCCGAGAAGCAGGCGCTGACCGACCGCGACGCCGGCACCCTGCTGGTCCGCGACGCGGGCTCCCCGTCAAACACGCGCTGGATCGACGACCGCGACGACCTTCCGAAGATCATCCGGGCCGGCCGGCACATCGCCCGCACCCGCCGCTACATCCGCAACTACGCCTGGGAGATCGAGCCCGACGACCTGACCGCGTACGTCGCGCAGGAGGCCCGGCGCGGCGACGGCTGGGTCAAGCTGGTCGGGGACTGGATCGACCGCGAGGCCGGGGACCTGTCCGCGTGCTGGCCGCGCGGGGCGGTGGAGGCCGCGATCGCCGAGGCGCACCGCCTGGGCGCGCGGGTCACCGCGCACTGCTTCTCCGAGGACTCGCTGCGCGACCTCGTCGAGGCGGGCATCGACTGCATCGAGCACGCGACCGGCCTGACGGAGGAGACGATCCCCCTGTTCGCGGAGCGGGGCGTCGCGATCGTCCCGACCCTCGTGAACATCGCGACCTTCCCGAAGCTCGCGGACGGCGGTGAGACCCGGTTCCCGCGCTGGTCGGCGCACATGCGGCGGCTGCACGCGCGGCGGTACGACACCGTGCGGGCCGCCTACGACGCCGGAATCCCGGTCTACGCCGGCACGGACGCCGGGGGCGGGCTGGCCCATGGTCTGGTCGCGGACGAGGTGGCGGAACTGGTGACCGCCGGCATCCCGCCGGTGGCGGCGCTGTCGGCGACGACGTGGGGCGCCCGGACGTGGCTGGGCCGCCCGGGTCTGGATGAGGGAGCACCGGCGGACCTCGTGGTGTACGAGACGGACCCGCGCGCGGACGTACGGGTGCTGGCGGCACCGCGGCGGGTGGTGCTCGAGGGGCGCGTGGTCGTCTGACCGCCCGTTGACCGGGCGTGACGGCGCGACGGAGCGGCTCGTTGTGCACTCCGTCGTGTGCGCGGGGTGCCCACCAGGGTGTTCGCCGCGTGTGCGGGTCGAGGGTGAAAACAGGGAACATCCGTGCCCTGAAAATCGAAAAGATCCACGAAAACCCCACGATGGGGTGAAGTCACGGAGGATCGCTGACTGTTCACCCTGAGTGCGTAATTCTTACGGGGTCCCAAGCATGTCTCATCTGGGGGTCCCACCATCTTGAACGACAACCACTTCCGCATGCCCGCCCGCCGCTGCGTCACCGTCGCGGCGGCCACGGCCCTCGCCGCCGGCCCGGCGGCGCTGGCCGGTGCGGGCTCCGCGCACGCGACCACCGACCACGGTCGCGCGAGTGCCGTCGTGCTGCGCACCGGGCTCGACGTGTCCCTGCTCAACAAGTCCGTGAACGTCCCGCTCACGGTCTCCCTCAACGAGGTGCACGCGCCGCAGAGCGAGGACAAGACCGCGCTGACGGCCCGGCTGGACGGGGTCGACGGAGGAAAGCCCTTCAGCGTGCTGCGCGCGGACGTGGCCTCGGCGAAGGCGACGACGTCCGGCGCCACGGCCGAGGGCTCGGTCAACCTGGCCCACGCCGCGCTCCATGTGCCGGGCCTGCCGCTGCTGTCCCTCGTCCAGGTCGACGGGGTCACCTCGAAGGCGACCTGCGAGGCCGGAAAGGCACCGGTCGCCGACTCGAACGTGCTGGGCGCGGTCACGGTACTCGGCAAGAAGGTGACGCTCAGCGCCGGCGGCACCACCGATGTGAAGGTGCCCGGAATCGGCGAGGTCCGCCTGGACCTGTCGGCCCGGGAGACCACATCCCGCACGGCGGCCGCCACCGCCCTCGAACTCAAGGTGTCCGTCAACCCGCTGAAGCTGAACGTGGCCGAGGTCGTGGGCACCGTCACGCTGGCGAAGGCGACGTGCCAGACCCCGGGGGGAGCCGCCACACCGACGGAGTCCACCACGCCGACGGAGTCCACCACGCCCGCCGGGTCCGGGGCAGCCACGGCGGGCCCCGCGGAGGACGTGAAGGCGCAAGGGGCGCCCGGGAAGCAGAACCTCGCCGAGACCGGCGGGAGTTCGGCGACGCCCTATCTCGTCGGCGGGGCGGTCGCGCTGCTGGCCGCGGGTGGAGGAGCCGTCGGGCTGGCCCGCAGGCGCCGGGGCTGAGCCGGGCACGGGGCGGTGAGGGGGCTCGGTTCCCTTCACCGTCCCGTCACGTCATCGCGCGGTCCAGCGTCTGCAGGAACCGGTCGACCGTCGCCCGGTCCCGGACCGCCAGGCGCAGCCACTCCTCGTCCAGCCCCGGAAAGGTGTCCCCGCGCCGCACCGCGAACCCGAGGCTGCGGAGCCGGCGGCGCACGGCCGCCGCCCGCGGCAGCCAGAGGAGTACGAACGGCCCCTCCGCCGGTTCCACCACGAACACGCCGTCCGGTCCGAGCTCCCGCAGCCCCGCCACCAGATGCGCCCGGTCCGCCGCCACCTGGTGCGCCGCGTGCGCCGCCTCCGCCAGCGCCCGGGGCGACACGCACGCCCGAGCCGCCACGAGCGCCGGCGTGGACACCGGCCACAGGGGCTGCGCCCGCTCCAGCTCGGCGATCGTCTCGGGAGAGGCCAGCACATAGCCGACGCGCAGCCCCGCGAGCCCCCAGGTCTTGGTGAGGCTGCGCAGGACCACGAGACCGGGGACGTCCGTCCGGCCCGCCAGCGCCTCCCGCTCCCGAGGCACCGCGTCCATGAACGCCTCGTCGACCACCAGCGTCCGCCCGGGACGGGCGAGCGAGGCGATCGCGGCCGCCGGGTGCAGCACCGACGTCGGGTTCGTCGGGTTGCCGATCACCACCAGGTCGGCATCCTCCGGGACCAGCGCCGGGTCCAGACGGAAGCCGTCCGACGGACGCAGCAGGACCCGGCCCACCGTGTGCCCGGCGTCCCGCAGCGCCGCCTCCGGCTCCGTGAACTGCGGATGCACCACGACCGGGCGACGCACCTTCAGGGCCCGCGCGAGCAGCACGAACGCCTCGGCCGCGCCCGCCGTGAGCAGGACGCGCTCGGCCGGAAGCCCATGCCGTGCCGCCACCGCCGCCCGGGCGGCCCGGCCGTCGGGGTAGGCCGCGAGCCCGGCCAGCGACTCGGCGATGACCGCGCGCAGCCAGGCCGGGGGCGTGCCCGCGCGCACGTTCACCGCGAGGTCGGTGAGCGCCGAACCGTCGTCGCGGACCTCGGCGTCCCCGTGGTGCCGCAGGTCGTGCGCGCCGTCGCCGGGCGTGCCGTCAGTGCGCATGGGAGCGCGCGTGGCCGCCGTGGTGATGGTGCCCGTGACCGTCGTGGCCCTCGTCGTCCGGGTGGAAGTGCGGCTGCTGCGGCAGGCCCACCTTCTCCTCGAAACCCGGCAGCGCGATCCGGTACACGCACGAGTCGCAGTTCATCCGCAGATCCCCCCGCACCGCCTCCTCGTACCGCTCCATCACCAGGTCCAGCAGCTCCGGCTCGGGGCCGATGACATCGGCCGAGAGCACCTCGACGTCCGGGTGCGCCGCGGCCCACTCCCCGGCCTGCCGCCGCACCCGGTCCGGCAGGACGCCCGTGAACAGGAAGTACGGCAGCACCACGATCCGCCGCGCGCCCAGCCGGGCACACCGGTCGAGGCCGCCCGGCACATCCGGTGCGGCCAGCGACACGAACGCCGTCTCCACGCCCGCGTACCCGCGTCCCTCCCACAGCAGCCGGGCCGCCTTGTACACCTCGGCGTTCGCGTCCGGGTCCGTCGAACCGCGACCGACCAGAAGCACCGTCACCCCGGCGCGGTCGGCGGGCGCACGGGCCGCGCCTCCCAGCGCCTCGTCCAGGCGCCGCTCCAGCACGCTCAGCAGCGCCGGGTGCGGACCCAGCGGGCGGCCGTAGGCGTACGTGATCCCGGGGTGCCGCTCCTTCTCCCGGGCCAGCGCCGCCGGGATGTCCCCCTTGGCGTGCCCGGCCGACACCAGCATCAGCGGTACCGCGGCGAACCGGCGGACCCCGCGCTCCACCAGCTCCGTCACCGCCTCGCCCAGCGGCGGCGGCGACAGCTCGATGAAGCCGCCCGCGACGGGCAGCTCGGGCCGGCGCCGCCCGAGCTCCCGTACGAAGACGCGGAACGCCTCGGCTCCGGCGTCGTCCCGGGTGCCATGGCCGGCGATGAGCAGGGCGGGCGGCGGCGGGGTGGTCACGGCGTCTCCTTCGACGTGGGGTGGTACAGCAGGGCGTTGAGCGCGGCGGCGGCGACCGCCGAACCGCCCTTCTCGGACACGTTGCTCACGGCGGGCAGCCCGCTCTCGCGCAGCGCCGCCTTGGACTCGGCCGCCCCGACGAAGCCGACGGGCAGCCCGATCACGAGCGCGGGCGAGGCGTCCAGCCGCAGCAACTCCTCCAGGGCTGTCGGCGCGCAGCCGATCACCCACAGCGCCCCCGGGCCCACGTCCTCGTACGCCAGCCGGACGGCGTGCGCCGATCGCGTCAGCCCCGGTTTGGACCTGGCGTCCCCCAGGCGGCAGACCGTCTCGCGGCGGGTGATCCCGGCCGCGACCATCTCCACGTCCACGACCACGGGCGCCCCGTCGTGCAGCGCGGTGTGCGCCCCCTCCAGCACGCGCTCGTCCAGGACGAGGTCGCTCGCGTAGCCGAGGTCGGCCGAGGAGTGGACGACCCGCTCCACCACCGCCCGGCTCAGCGGCGCGAAGTGCGAGGTGTCCAGGCGGGAGCGCAGCCGCCGGAAGGACTCCTGCTCGATCGGATGGACCACGCGGTTCACCGGGCCTCCTCCTGCCAGCGGTAGCCGCGCGGCGTCACCATGCGCCCTGCGACCTGACGGGTCGCCGTGTTGCCCACGGTCACCACCGTCATCATGTCGACCGTCGCCGCATCCAGCGCGGCCAGCGTCGTCACCCGCGCCGACTCGTCCGGCCGTGACGCGTTGCGCACGACACCGACCGGCGTCGCCGGGCCCCGGTGTCCGGCGAGGATCGCCAGCGCCTTCGGCAGCTGCCAGTCCCGGCCCCGGCTGCGCGGGTTGTAGAAGGTCACGACGAGATCCGACTCGGCCGCGGCGCGCACCCTGCGCTCGATGACCTCCCAGGGGGTGTGCAGATCGGAGAGGCTGATCGACACGTGGTCGTGGCCCAGGGGAGCGCCGAGGAGCGCGCCCGCCGCCAGCGCCGCGGTGATTCCGGGCACACCGACCACGTCGATGTCGTCGGAGGCCTCGGCCAGCGCGGGCGACGCCATCGCGTACACACCGGCGTCCCCGCTGCCGATCAGCGCGACCGCGTGGCCCCTGCGGGCCTCGGCGACAGCGGTGCGGGCCCGCTCCTCCTCGGCGCCGAGCCCCGACTGCAGGATCCGGGTGCCGGGCCGCAGCAGATCACGGATCTGGTCGACGTACTGGTCCAGGCCGACCAGCACGGACGCGCGCCGCAGCTCCGCCCGGGCGCGCGGGGTCAGCAGGTCCCGGGCGCCGGGCCCGAGCCCGACGACGGCCAGCCGTCCGCGCCCCGGCCGGCGCGCCACGGCACACGTCGCCGACGCGGGCCGCCCGGCCGACTTTCGCTTGGGGACCAGCAGTTCGCCGCCCCGCACGAGCGCGGCGGCCTCCGCGACGGAGGGCGTGCCGACCGCGGCGAGCGGCGCGTCGGACGGGTTGGGCACCTCGACCCCGGCCAGCTCCTCGGCGGAGTACGTCACCAGGGGCACCCCGAGCCGCCGGGCCGCCACGACGATCCCGGGCTCGTCGGCCTTGGCCTCGACGGTGGCGACTTCGGCGAGCGACGCCGCGCTGAGCCCGGCCTCCCGCAGGCACCGCTGGACGAGTTCGAGGACCTCCTCGACGGGCGCGCCCTTGGATGCGCCGACGCCGGCGACGAGCGACGGCGGCCGCAGGACGACCTCCCGCTCGGCGGGCTCGGCGAGGACATCGGTGACGCGGATGGCATACGCGCCCCCTTCGGCGGTGACGGGCAGCGGCGGCAGGGGCCAGGCCACCTCCGTCCGCAGGGCGACCGGCTCCCCGTCCAGCAGCGCCCGCGACACCCCGGCGACGTCGCCCTCCACCGGCAGCCCGAGCGTGTCGAGGCCCGGCAGCCCCACCGCGTCCGTCGCGGTCGTCACCACGGGCTCGGCCCCCAGCACCTCGCCCACCTCGCGGGCGAGTTCGTTGGCGCCGCCCGCGTGCCCGCCCACCAGGGACACCGCGAAGCGCCCGCCCTCGTCGACGCAGACCACACCGGGGTCGTCCGCCTTGCCGCCCAGCAGCGGTGCGATCAGCCGGACGACCGCCCCCGTCGCCAGGAAGCACACGAGACGCTCGCACTCCGCGAAGGCGGACCGTACGGCGTCGCCGACGGGCCCGTCGTACACCCGTGTGCGGTCGGGCCACGCCCCGGCCAGCCGGTCCCGCGCAGCCGCCCCCGCCGCGGTGGCGGAAATGAGGCCGATCACTCAGCAACTCCTTCGCTATGCGCCGCAGGCCGCATGCCCCACAGCAGAAACACAGGGTTGGCCGCCGCGAGCCGGGTCACGTCCCCCGGCAGCGGCGCGAGCCGCGACGACTGCAGCAGTACGCCGTCGCAGGAGAACCCGGCCCCGACGAGCGCCTCGCGCGCTGCCGGTACGCGGTCCAGGGCGGCCACGGCGATCACCACCGCCCGCCGGGCCCGCCGCGCACATGCGGTCACGATCGCGGGCAGCTCCCGCCCGCCGCCGCCGACGAACACCGCGTCGGGGTCGTCGAGAGAGTCCAGCACGGCCGGCGCGGCCCCGTGCACGACCCGCACGTCCACACCGTGCGCGGCCGCGTTGGCACGGATCCGCCGCACCCCGTCGTGCGTCTTCTCGACCGCGGTGGCGGCGGCGCCCAGCCGTGCGCACTCCACGGCGACCGAGCCGGAGCCCGCGCCGACGTCCCAGACCAGCTCGCCGCGCCGCGGTCCCAGCCGGGCCAGCGCCAGGGCGCGCACCTCGAACTTGGTGATCATCGAGTCGCGGTGCGCGAACGCGCTCTCGTCCAGGGCCCACACACCGGGGCCGGCCGGCGGCCCGGCGACCGTGCGCACGGGCCCCAGCGCCCGTGCCGGGTCGAGGCACAGCACCACGCTGACGGCCGCACCCCATTCGCGGGCCGCCGCCTGACCGGGCGTCACCCGCTCCACGCGCTCGTGCTCCGGGTCGCCGAGCGCACTCGCCACGACGAGCACCCGCTCACCGCTGCGGTAGGCGAGCGCCGCCCCCAGCTCGGCGGGACCGGCGCCCGGCCCGGTCAGCACCGCGACCTTCGGATGCGCCCGGCACACGTTCACCGCCGTGCGCAGGTCACGCCCGTGCGCGCTCACCACCACCGCGTCGTCCCACGGCAGCCCGAGCCGCGCGAACGCGGCCGCCACGGAGGACACGCCCGGCCGCACATCGAGCCGCTGGGGCCCGAACCGCTCGGCCAGCGCCCGGACGATCCCGAAGAACCCCGGGTCGCCCGAGGCGAGGACCACGACCCGCCGCTCCTTGTCGAGGCAGCGCCCGATCGCGTCGAGCGCGGGCGCCAGCGGACCGAGGACGACGCGCTCCGCCTGCGCGGGCAGCCGGGTGGCCGCCAGATGCCGCCGCCCGCCCACCACGAGGTCCGCGCCCGCCGTCACCTCCGCGGGAAGCGGCACCCCCGTGCCCGTACCGATGACCGTGATCATGTGCGCGCACCCCGCGCGCGCAGCGCCTTGCGGGCCTCGGGGTCGGCCTTGCGGTGAGCGTGGAAGTGGCCGGGGTGGTAGAGGTGCGAGCGCGTGCCGTGCGCGTCGAGCGCGGGGCCGACCAGGAACAGCGTGTGCTTCCAGAGTCTGTGCTGCTTGACGGTCTCCTCCAGCGTGCCGATCGTGCACCTGACGATCAGCTCCTCCGGCCAGGTGGCCTGGTGGGCCACCACGACCGGGGTGGTCGTCGGATAGCCGCCCTCCAGCAGTTCCCGCACGAGCTGTCCGCTGCGGGCCGCCGACAGGAAGACCGCCATGGTGGTGCCGTGGCGTGCGAACTCGCGTACCTCCTCCCCGGGCGGCATGGGGGTCTTGCCGCCGCCGAGCCGGGTGAGCACGACGGACTGCGCGACCTCCGGGATGGTCAACTCGCGCCGGGCGAGTGCGGCGACGGCGGAGAAGGACGAGACTCCCGGGACGACCTCCGTGGCGATGCCGATCGCGGCGCACCGGTCCAGCTGCTCCTGAGTACCGCCCCACAGCGCCGGATCGCCGGAGTGGATGCGGGCGACCCTCAGCCCGTCCGCGTGCGCCCGCTCGTAGACGGCGACGACGTCCTCCAGGGACATGGTGGCCGAGTCGAGGATCTCGGCGCCCTCGCGCGCGTGCTCCAGGACCTCCGCCTGCACCAGGCTGGCCGCCCAGATCACGACGTCGGCCTCGGCGATGGCGCGCGCGGCACGGAACGTCAGCAGGTCGGCGGCGCCGGGGCCGGCACCGACGAAGGTCACCTTGCCGGTGGTCGCATCGGCCATGGGGATGTGTCCTCTTCTGTGAAGGCCGGGACGGGGCGAAGGCCGGTGCGCGGCCGGCCGCCCGTACCGGGCGGGGGCTGCTGCGGCGGTCACAGCTTGCCGCCGCGGGTGCCGTCGCGCCGGGCGGGCGCGATGAGGGTGGACAGGTACGGCAGGGCGCCGTCCTCCAGGTCGGCGGCCGGGCGGATGGACTCGTCCGGCAGCCCGAGCGCGGATCCCCACACGGCGTCGTCGATGCGGCCGGTCTCCCGCAGCGCCTCGGCGACCTCGCGCGCCTGCCGCCCGAACTTGTAGGCGACGACGGTGCCGGGACCACCGAGCGCGTCCTTGAGCGCGGTGGCGCCCGCGGTGACGGGCACGAGGGTGAGCGGCTCGGTGCCCTCGGTCAGCACGGCGCCCGACCGGGCGGCGAGGTCCTGCATGGCGGTGATGCCGGGCACGGTCTCGACGACGGTCCCCGGCAGGAGCCGCTGGACGGTCTGCGCGACATAGGTGAACGTCGAGTACACGTTGGGGTCGCCGATGGTGGCGAAGGCGACGGCCGCGTGCCGCCGCAGCAGTTCGGCCACCCGCTCCCCGGCCGCGTCCCAGGCGGCCTCGCGCCGCGCCCGGTCGCTGCGCTCGTTGAGCGCGAACACCACCCGTACGACCTTCTCCTCGGACACGTAGTGCAGCACGGTGGCCTCGGCACGACCGCGCTCCCCGCCGTCGCTTCCGTCAGCCGCGGCCATGACGGGCACGACGACGATGTCCGCGCCCCGCAGCGCGCCCACGCCCTTGACGGTCACCAGCTCGGGGTCGCCGGGGCCCACCCCGACTCCGATCAGCGTGCTGCTCATGACGTCCGGCACCTCTCCACGAACCGACGGGCCGCACCGGGCGCGGCCGCCCAGTGCGTGTGCAGATAACTGGCGTGCACCCCGCGGTGCACAAAGCCTTCGACGCGCCGGTGAGGGGTGCGCAGGCCCCAGGCGGGGGCCGCCCCCGCGCCGGGCTCGACGACGGTCCGGTGGAACTCGTGCCCCCGCATCCGCGTCCCGGCCGCGGCGAGGACGCCGTCACTCACGGCCACGGCGTCGCGATAGCCCAGGGTGAGCCGCTCGCTCATGCGGGCGCTCGCGTCGAGGACGCCGCACATCGGCCGCCCGTCCAGCTCCCGGCACAGGTACAGCAACCCGGCGCACTCCGCGGTGACGGGCGCGCCGGCCAGCGCGAGCGCGGCGACGGCCTCGCGCAGCGGCACGTTGGCGGACAGCTCGGCGGCGTACACCTCGGGGAACCCGCCGCCGATCACCAGCCCGGCGGTGCCCTCCGGCAGCCGCTCGTCGCGGAGCGGGTCGAAGGGGACGACGTCGGCTCCGGCGGCGGCGAGCAGTTCGGTGTGCTCGGCGTAGGAGAAGGTGAACGCGGCCCCGCCGGCGACCGCGACCACCGCGCGCCCGCCGGCGTCGGTGACCGGAGGCTCCCACGGGTCCTCGGGCAGCGCCCGCGCACCGCGCGCCAGCGCCAGCAGCGCCTGAAGGTCGCAGCCCGCGCGCACCTGTGCGGCCATCGCCGTCACGGCCGCCACGGCGTCCGCTCGGCGCTCGGCGACCGGCACCAGGCCGAGGTGGCGCGAGGGCGTCTCCACCCGGGGTGTCCGCCGCAGGACACCGAGGACCGGCACGCCGGAGGCGTCCAGCGCCTCCCGCAGCAACTCCTCGTGCCGATCGGAGGCGACCTTGTTCAGGATCACACCCCCGATCCGCACCCCAGGATCCCAGGACGCGAACCCGTGCACCAGCGCGGCCACCGACCGGGACTGGGACGACGCGTCGACCACGAGCACCACCGGCGCCGCGAGCAGCTTCGCCACCTGTGCCGTGGAGGCCAGCTCCCCTTCGCCCGCGGCCCCGTCGTACAGCCCCATCACACCCTCGACGACGGCGACGTCGCACCCGCGCGCCCCGTGCAGGAAAAGCGGCGCGATCAGCTCGGGGCCGCACAGGTACGCGTCGAGGTTGCGGCCCCTGCGCCCCGTCGCCAGCGCGTGGTAGCCGGGGTCGATGTAGTCGGGTCCCACCTTGTGCGGGGACACGGCCAGCCCCCGCTCGGTAAGGGCGGCCATCAGCCCCGTGGCGACGGTGGTCTTGCCGCTGCCGGACGAGGGCGCGGCGATGACCAGCCGGGGTACGGACGTCACCACTCGATGCCTCTCTGGCCCTTCTGGCCCACGTCCATGGGGTGCTTGACCTTGGACATGTCGGTCACCAGGTCCGCGAAGCCGACCAGCTCGTCCGGCGCGTTGCGTCCGGTGATCACCACGTGCTGGGTCCCCGGCCGGTCGCGCAGCACCTCGACGACCTCGTCGGTGCCGACCCACCCCCAGTGCATCGGGTAGGCGAACTCGTCGAGCACGTACAGCCGGTACGTCTGCGCCGCCAGGTCCCGCTTGACCTGCTCCCAGCCCTCGCGGGCCTTCTCCTCGTTGGTGGCGTTGTCCCCCTGGAGCCCGCGCTGCACCCAGGACCAGCCCTCGCCCATCTTGTGCCAGGCGACCGTGCCGCCCTCACCGGAGTCGCCGAGCACGCGCAGCGCCCGCTCCTCGCCGACCTTCCACTTCGCCGACTTGACGAACTGGAACACCCCGACGGGCCAGCCCTGGTTCCAGGCGCGCAGCGCGAGCCCGAAGGCGGCCGTCGACTTGCCCTTGCCGGTCCCGGTGTGCACGACGACCAGCGGCCGGTTGCGCCGCTGACGGGTCGTCAGGCCGTCGTCCGGTACGACACTCGGCTGTCCCTGCGGCATTACGCGGCCCTCCTCGCGGTCCTCTGCGTCCCCTGCACGTCCCTCACCAGCCCCGCGATACCGTCCGCGCGCAGCTCGGCCGGCGTCACCGCCGTACCGCCCAGCTCACCCGCGAGCCGCCCGGCCAGCCCCAGGCGCACCGGCCCCGACTCGCAGTCCACGACCACGGACGCGACTCCCTCCGTCGCCAACAGCCGCGCCGCGCGCCCCGTCAGCGCGACCGGGTCCGCGCCGCCGGTGGCCCGCCCGTCGGTGACGACCACGACCAGCGCCCGCCGCGCCGGATCCCGCAGCCGCTCCACCCGCAGCACGTCATGGGCCTTCAGCAGCCCCGCGGCCAGCGGGGTCCGGCCGCCCGTGGGCAGCGACTCCAGCCGGGCCGCCGCCGCGTCCACCGACGACGTCGGCGGCAGCGCGACCTCGGCCGCCGACCCCCGGAAGGTCACCAGCCCCACCTTGTCCCGCCGCTGGTAGGCGTCGAGCAGCAGGGACAGCACCGCGCCCTTCACGGCGCTCATCCGCTGCCGCGCCGCCATCGACCCGGAGGCGTCGACGACGAAGAGGACGAGATTGCCCTCGCGCCCCTCACGGGTCGCCTGCCGCAGATCGTCCCGGCGCACCACCAGCCCGGGCCCGGACCGTCCGCGCGCCCGCTGGTGGGGCGCCGCGGCGTGCACGGTCGCGGCCAGGTGCAGCTTGGTGAGAGTCTCCCGGGGGCGGCGGGCCCCGGTGGTACGGCCGTGCTCGGTCCGCGCCCGCGACCGCCGCCCGGCGGCACCCTCGCCGATCCCGGGCACGCTCAGCACTTTGGTGCGGAAGGGCTCCGAGGCCCCTACGGCCGCCTGCTCGCCGCC
>NZ_JBHUDX010000046.1:24894-79867 GCF_042678285.1 Streptomyces caeni | reverse complement strand
CCGGCGGCCTGCGGCCGCCCGTCCTCACCGGCCTCGGGCCGCGCGCCGGTGACACCGCCCTGCGGCCCGGCGTCTGGCTGTCCGCCGCCCCCGCCCGGTCCGCCGCCGTCGGGGCCCGGGTCGGGGCCGGGATCATCGTTGCCCGAGAACTCCTCCAACGTCTCGTCGAGCTTGTCCTCGTCGAGCCCGGGGGCGTCGAAGGGCGAACGTCGTCTGCGATGCGGCAGCGCCAACAGCGCCGCCTGCCGCACGTCCTCGGCGAGCACGTCGGTCCGCCCGGCCCACGCCGCCAGCGCTGTCGCCGTCCGGGCCATCACGATGTCGGCCCGCATCCCGTCGACCTCGAAGGCCGAGCAAGTCGCCGCGATCTGCCGCAGCGCCCCGTCACCCAGCCGCACCGACGGCAGCAGCTCCCGCGCGGCGACGATCCGCTGCCGCACGGCGGCCTCCTCGCCGGCCCAGCGCGCGGCGAAGCCGGCCGGGTCGTCGTCGAAGGCGAGCCTGCGCCGCACGACCTCCACCCGCTGGTCGGGCTCCCGTGAGGCGGCCACCTCGACCGTGAGACCGAAGCGGTCCAGCAGTTGGGGACGCAGTTCGCCTTCTTCGGGGTTCATGGTCCCGACAAGCAGGAACCGTGCGGCGTGCCGCACGGAGACCCCCTCACGCTCGACGTAGGAGGCGCCCATCGCCGCCGCGTCCAGCAGCAGATCCACGAGGTGGTCGTGCAGGAGGTTGACCTCGTCGACGTACAGGATGCCGCGGTGCGCGTCGGCCAGCAGTCCCGGCTCGAACGCCTTCACGCCCTCGGCGAGAGCCCGTTCGATGTCCAGGGCGCCCACGAGCCGGTCCTCGGAGGCGCCGACGGGCAGCTCGACCATGCGCGCGGGCCGTCGCGTGCCCTCGGCCGCCCGGTGCGGCCCGTCCGGGCAGCCCGGGTCGGGCGCGGCGGGATCGCACGAGAAACGGCACCCGGAGACCACGTCGACCGTCGGCAGCAGCGCCGAGAGGGCACGAACGGCGGTGCTCTTCGCGGTGCCCTTCTCGCCACGCACCAGCACGCCACCTACCGCCGGGCTCACCGCGTTGAGCAGAAGTGCCAATCGGAGGTCGTCCTGGCCGACAAGCGCACTGAAGGGATAGGGCGTACTCACGCAGTGATCACTCCTTCGGGCGATGTACGACAGAACGATTCGAACGATTCGTGGCCAAGCCGAAGAACCGCCAAGGCTGAAGTCCGGGCTCCGCCAACGCGGGGATGGTCCGCCCATCGACGCTCCGGGACTGGACGAGGACAAGTGCTCCCCGCCGCCGAGGGGATTTCGAGGGAGATCACGCGTCCCCCTCCAGATCTCCCTCAAGTTCGAGGTAGGTCGCCCGGAGCCGGTCCAGGGTCTCCTGGTCCGGCTCCGCCCACAGCCCCCGGTCAGCCGCCTCCAGCAGCCGCTCGGTGATCCCGCGCAGTGCCCACGGGTTGGACTTCCTCATGAAGTCCCGGTTCTCCGGGTCGAAGACGTACTCCGTGCTGAGCCTCTCGTACATCCAGTCGTCGACCACACCCGCCGTGGCGTCGTACCCGAAGAGGTAGTCCACGGTCGCCGCCATCTCAAAAGCACCCTTGTACCCGTGCCGCCTCATGGCGCTCATCCACCGCGGGTTGACGACACGCGCGCGGAACACCCGGTGTGTCTCCTCGCCCAGCGTCCGAGTCTTCACCTGGTCCGGTACGGCGGAGTCGCCGACATACGCCTCCGGGCTCGCGCCCGTCAGGTGCCGCACCATGGCCACCATGCCGCCGTGGTACTGGAAGTAGTCGTCCGCGTCCGCGATGTCATGCTCTCTCGTGTCGACGTTCTTCGCCGCCACCGCGATCCGCCGGAACGCCGTCTCCATGTCGCCGCGCGCCGCCCGGCCGTCGAGTCCGCGCCCGTACGCGTAGCCGCCCCACACGGCGTACACCTCGGCGAGGTCGGCGTCGGACCTCCAGTTCCGCGCGTCGATCAGCGGCAGCAGTCCCGCGCCGTACGCGCCCGGCTTGGAGCCGAAGATGCGGGCGGTCGCGCGCCGCCGGTCGCCGTGGACGGCGGTGTCCTCGTCGGCGTGCGCCCGCACGAAGTTCCGCTCGGCGGGCTCGTCCAGCTCGGCGACCGCCCGTACGGCGTCGTCGAGGAGGCCCACGACGTGCGGGAACGCGTCGCGGAAGAAGCCCGAGATACGGACCGTGACGTCGATGCGAGGGCGGCCCAGCTCGGCGAGCGGCACGATCTCGAAGCCGGTCACCCGGCGCGAGGCGTCGTCCCACACCGGGCGGCAGCCGAGCAGCGCGAGGATCTCGGCGATGTCGTCGCCCTGGGTGCGCATGGCGGACGTGCCCCAGACGGTCAGGCCCACGGACCTGGGGTACTCGCCGGTGTCGCCGAGATGGCGGGCGACCAGCGAGTCCGCCAGCGACTGCCCGACCTCCCAGCTCAGCCGCGAGGGAATGGCCTTGGGGTCGACGGAGTAGAAGTTGCGGCCGGTCGGCAGGACGTTGACCAGACCCCGGGTGGGGGAGCCCGAGGGCCCGGCCGGGACGTAGCCGCCGTCGAGGGCCGTGAGGATGTGCCCGATCTCGTCGGTGGTCCGGGCCAGCCGGGGCACGACCTCGGCACACGCGAACTCCAGGACGGCCACCGCGTCCGGCGGATCCGTGCCGAGCACCTCCCGCACGAGGCCGGGCACGGCCCCGGCGTCCCAGGCCCGCGCCTCCATGCCCTCCGTGAGGCGGCGGCACAGCACCTCCAGGAGGTCGATCGCGTCCGCCGCGGTACGGGCGGGGCCTTCGACCAGGTCCGTCAGCTCGGCCGGCACCTTCACCGGGGCGCCGGGCCGTGCGAGCAGGTCCTTCTCCACCAGGCCGAACTGCCCGGCGAGCGACGCCCGCAGGCCCGGGAGCGCGTTCGCCCGGCCGCCCCACACCTGCGCGGCGCGCAGCACGGCGAGCACCAGGTTCACGCGCGGCCCGCCCACCGGGCCGCCGCCCAGCACGTGCAGTCCGTCACGGATCTGCACGTCCTTGATCTCGCACAGATAGCCGTCGATGTGCATGACGAACTCGTCGAACGCGTCCTCGTCCGGCTGCTCGTCCACGTGCAGGTCGTGGTGCAGCTCGGCGGCCTTGACGAGGGTCCAGATCTGGGCCCGTACGGCGGGCGCCTTCGCCGGGTCCAGGTCGGACACCAGCGCGTACTCGTCGAGCAGTTGCTCCAGTTTCGCCAGGTCGCCATAGGTGTCGGCGCGCGCCATCGGCGGTACGAGGTGGTCGACGACGGTGGCGTGCCCGCGCCGTTTGGCCTGGGTGCCCTCGCCGGGGTCGTTGACGATGAAGGGGTAGACCAGGGGCAGCTCGCCGAGGACGGCGTCCGGCGCGCAGCCCCGGCCGAGTCCGAGGCCCTTGCCCGGCAGCCACTCCAGGGTGCCGTGCTTGCCCATGTGCACCACGGCGTCGGCCCGGAACGTGTCCTCCAGCCAGCGGTACGCCGCCATGTAGTGGTGCGACGGCGGCATGTCGGGGTCGTGGTAGATCGCGATCGGGTTCTCGCCGAAGCCGCGCGGCGGCTGGATCATCACGACGACGTTCCCGAACCGCAGCGACGCCAGCACGATGTCGTCACCGTCGACGTACAGGCCGCCCGGCGGCTCGCCCCACGTCCGGGTCATCGCGTCCCGCAGCTCCGGGTCGAGAGCCTCGAACCACGCCCGGTAGTCGGCGAGGGGCACCCGCGCGGGCGCGGCGGCCAGCTGCTCCTCCGTCAGCCACTCCACGTCGTGGCCGCCGGCCTCGATGAGCCGGTGGATCAGCTCGTCGCCCTCCGCGGGGTGCCCCTCGACGGCGTACCCCGCGTCGCGCAGCGCGTCCAGGACCCGTACCGCCGACGCGGGCGTGTCCAGGCCGACCGCGTTGCCGACCCGCGAGTGCTTGGTCGGGTAGGCGGTGAAGACGAGCGCGATCCGCTTGTCGGCGTTCGCCGTGTGCCGCAGCCGCGCGTGCCGTACGGCGATCCCGGCGACCCGCGCCGCCCGCTCCGGGTCGGCCGCGTACACCGGTACGCCGTCCGGGCCCTGCTCCTTGAAGGAGAAGGGGACCGTGACGAGGCGGCCGTCGAACTCCGGGATCGCGACCTGCATGGCCGCGTCCATGGGGGAGAGGGCGGCGTCGGACTCCTCCCACGCGGCGCGGGAGGAGGTCAGGCACAGGCCCTGGAGCACCGGGACACCGAGGTCCGCGAGTGCCCCGACGTCCCAGGACTCCTCTCCGCCGCCCGCCGACGCCTGGGAGGCGTGCGTGCCGCCGGCGGCGAGGACGGTGGCCACCAGGGCGTCGGCCCCCGACAGCAGTGCGTACAGCCCCGGGTCGGCGCCGCGCAGCGAACCGCAGTACACCGGCAGGGCGTTGGCGCCCTTCGCCTCGATCGCGTCGCACAGCGCGTCCACGAAGGCTGTGTTGCCGCTCAGTTCATGGGCCCGGTAGAAGAGCACGCCGACGGTGGGCCGCCCCTCGACGTGCCCCCGCTCCCCATGGACCCCGTACTCGGGCATCGTGCGCGGCTCGACGAACCCCTCGCCGGTCAGCAGCACGGTGTCGGACAGGAACCGGGCCATTTCCGCGAGGTTGGCGGGGCCGCCCTCCACGAGGTAGCGCAGCGCCTCGGACACGACCCCCGCGGGCGCGGACGACTCGGCCATCAGCTCGGCGTCGGGCACGGACTCTCCGCCCAGCAGCACGGTCGGGACACCGGAGGCCCTCAGCCGGGCGAGCCCGTGATCCCAGGCTCGCTTGCCGCCCAGCAGACGTACGACGGCGATGTCCGCGCCCTCCAGGAGGGCGGGCAGCTCGGTGTCGACGTCCACCCGGACCGGGTTGCCGATCCGGTAGGGCGCGCCGGAGGCACGGGCCGCCAGCAGATCCGTGTCGGCGGTCGACAACAACAACACTGTGCTCATGCGGGCGCTCCCGGGGGAATGAAGGGCAGTCCTGGCGGCGCGCCCGACTCGATGAGCCGCCACAGCGCGTCCGTGTCCGCGTGCTGTTCGATCAGGTCGCCGAGCCGGTCGAGCTGCTCCTCGCGCAGCGCGGCGAACGACGTGTCGGGCGCGGGCACGAAGCGGCGGCCCGCGGCGGCCGCCACCTCGCGCAGGAACGCCCGCCGGAAACCGTCCGCCTCCAGGGAGCCGTGCCAGTGGGTGCCCCAGGTCTGACCGGCCCGGCAGCCGTCGAGGAAGGGATCGCCACCGGTGACCTCGGCGACCCCGTGGTGGATCTCGTACCCCTCGACGCGCTCGCCGAGGGCCTCGCCGGAGGGCCGGGTCAGGGTCTTCTCCCGCGCGAACCGGACCCGCACCGGCAGCACCCCCAGCCCGTCGACGTGTCCCCTGCGGCTCTCCACCTCGTCCTCGATGTGCTCGCCGAGGATCTGGAAGCCACCGCAGATGCCGAGGACCGGGCGTCCTTCCGCGGCCCTGCGCACCAGGGCGTCCGCCAGGCCGCGCTCGCGCAGCCACTCCAGGGCCCTGACGGTGCCGCGGGTGCCGGGGACGACGACGAGGTCGGCGTCGGCCAGCTCCTCGGGCCTGTCCACGAACCGGACCACCACGCCCGGCTCGGCGGCCAGCGCGTCCACGTCGGTGAAGTTGGACATGAGGGGGACGGCGCACACGGCGACCCGCAGCACGTCCTCGCCGACCGGCGCGGCGATCCGCGACTCGCGCACGGCACCCCGGAGGGACACCTGCAGCCCGTCCTCCTCGTCGATCCCGAGGCCGTGCCGGAACGGCAGCACGCCGTACGTCCGCCGTCCGGTGAGCCCGTGCAGCATGTCGAGCCCCGGCTCCAGCAGTGAGACGTCGCCGCGGAACTTGTTGACGAGGAATCCGGCGACGAGCTCCTGGTCCTCGCGCGAGAGCAGCGCGACCGTGCCGAAGAAGGAGGCGAAGACGCCACCGCGGTCGATGTCGCCGACGACGAGGACGGGGAGCCGGGCGTTGCGGGCGATCCCCATGTTCACGATGTCGGTGCGCCGCAGATTGATCTCGGCAGGACTGCCGGCCCCCTCGCAGATCACCGCGTCATAGGTGCCCCGCAACTCGGCGAGGCAGTCCAGGACGGTGCCGAGAAGCTGCCGTTGCCGCCCCCCGTGGTACCCGCGCGCGCTCAGCTCGCCGACCGGCCTGCCGAGCAGCACGACCTGGCTGCTTCGCTCGCCGCCCGGCTTGAGCAGTACGGGGTTCATCAGCGCGGTCGGCTCGATGCGGCACGCCTGGGCCTGCATGGCCTGCGCCCGCCCGATCTCGGCACCCTCGCGGGTGACGAAGGAGTTGAGGGACATGTTCTGCGCCTTGAAGGGCGCGACCTTCACTCCCTGCCGTACCAGCCAGCGGCAGATCCCGGCGGTGACGACGCTCTTGCCGGCGTCGGAGGTGGTGCCGGCGACGAGGAGTCCGCCGCTCATGACGTCCGTCCCTTCGAGAGAAGCCGTCGGGCCATGAGGCGCCCGGCGAGGGTGACGCCGAGCGCGAGCCCGCTCACCCGGCGGGAGAGCCGTACCGCCCGTTCGATGTCGTCCGTGCGCACCGCGCTCCCCGCCACGTTGAGGACGGGCCGGTGCTCGACACGGCCCCCGTACGACAGCGTTCCGCCCAGCCGTACGCCCAGGGCGCCCGCGAACGCGGCCTCCACCGGGCCCGCGTTGGGGCTCGGATGCCGCGCGGCGTCGGCACGCCAGGCGCGCACGGCGCCGCGCGGGTCGGGGCCGGAGGCCGCGGTGAGGAGGGCGGTCAGCCGCGCCCCCGGCCATCCGGCGAGGTCGTCGAGCCGGGCGGAGGACCACCCGAACCGCCGGTACCGGGGCGAGGTGTGACCCACCATGGCGTCGAGGGTGTTGACGGCACGGAAGCCGACGAGCCCGGGCACACCGGCGACGGCTCCCCACACCAGCGCGCCCACCACGGCGTCGGAGGTGTTCTCGGCGACGGACTCCACGACCGCCCGCGCGATCCCGTCGGCGTCGAGTGCCTGGGGGTCCCGTCCGCACAGATGGGGCAGCCGCGCACGGGCGGCCTCGATGTCCCCTGCCTCCAGGGAGTGCCCGACGGCCCGCGCCTCCCGCGCCAGGGACGTCCCCCCGACAACAGCCCAGGTGGCGGCGGCGGTCAGGGCCAGGGACGCGGCGCGCGAGGGGCGCGCGGCGGACGCGGCCAGCGCCGCGGTCGCCACGGCGCCCCCGGCGCACACGGCGGTGTGCAGCGCGCCCCACCCGCGGTGGTCCCGCCACAACACCCGCTCCACGACGCCCGCGGCCCGCCCGAACGCGGCGACCGGATGCCCTCGGCGCGGATCGCCGAGCAGGAGGTCACCGAGGAGGCCGGCGGCGGCGCCGTACGCGAAGACGCGATCGGCACCCATCGGTTCAGCCGACCGTGGGGTCGGGCAGGGGGCGGGTACGGAACCTCGATCGGCAGCCGCGCATGGCGATATGTCCTCACTCAGGGTGTCCACGCCCTGGTTCGATGAGACCGGCGGTGAGAGTTCCTGGCTCCCGGGACGTTCCTTCCCGGTGACAGTGGCGGGACCGCGCCGGACTTGCACCGGCTTCCTCTCCTGCCGCCGTGGTGGCCCCGGCAGTCCACCACGCCTCCGGAACACCCGTCAACTGGGTCTTGACCTGCGACGCTGCGGTGTGCTGAGCCCCACACCGCTGAAATATCGTCAGCCACCCGAATCGGCGCTTTCTGCGCTCTTTCCGCGCGGAGAAGCTGGGAAGACTAGGGACGGCACTACGAACGAATCGGTATGACCAACGCGGAGAGCGCCGACGAGCGGCATTGGGTGATTCGTTGCGGGGAGACGAACCTGGTGTGGCCGGGCCTCTGTTGCCTGTGGCAGCGGTGGGACACGGCGCTCGGGAGCGTCACGGTGAGGACGCTGTGTCGGTGCGCTGACTGGTGAGTGGAGGTCGGTGTGATCGGCAGGGACCCGACGGGGCGGGTGTGGCGCAAGAGCAGTCACTCGGGAGGGGACAACAACGACTGTGTCGAAGTGACCGTGGAGACAGCGCACGTGCTCGTGCGTGACTCGAAACGGCGGGCCGGGCCGGTGCTCGTCTTTCGCCGTTCCGCGTGGTGTGGTTTGCTGGCTGGACTTGAGAACCCGGCGGCCGACGGTTTCTGAAGGGGCCGTCCAGAGGGCGGGAGGGGACCCGTATGGCAGACAGGGCCAGGGATGTCTCGGCACGCGCGGGCGGTCCCCGCACTCCGCGCCCGTCCTTGTCGGCGGCGGCCCCGCTGGCACTCTTCTCCCTGACCACGGGGGTGTTCGCGGTGGGCGTCGGAGCGCTCGCCGCGCTGCTCGTACCGGGATCCACGGCGCGGGCCCTGGTCTGGCTCGTGGTGACGATCGTCGCGGCCGCCAGCGCCGGCCTGTGGTGGGGCCTCACCCCCGTCACGGAGCGTCTCCGCGTTCTCGACCGGGCTGTGGCGACGGTTCGTCCGCGGGGCTCGGGGACCCGCTGAGCCCGGGGGCGCGCGGCGCCGACGAGCGGCCGCGCAGCGACCGGCCGACGCAGGCCGCGAGCGCGGTGACGGCGGCCGCGCCGAGCACCCCCACCACCGTCGTGGTCAGGGGGGTCAGAGCGTCCAGCGCGAGGCTGGGCGCCACCCGGGCGGACACGGCGATGCCGAACAGCAGGACGCTGCCGCACGCCGTGCCCAGCAGCAGACGGCCGCCCGGGAGCCGTGTGCCGTCCTCGCCGCCCGTGTGCTCCGCCTCATGGAGCGCGGGGGCGCCCTCGTGCGGCCCGGCGGGCCGCGGCGGGACGCCCGGCGGCCTGCCCGTCGCGACGAAGCGGAGCGTGCGCAGCCGCCTGTACCAGTCAGCGATCCCCAAGGCCGCCATGGCCCCTCCCCGTTGTCCGCCCGGGCCGTTCTTCCCGGGCTTCAGCTGTTGTCGAGACTCTCCTTGACCGCGTCGATCAGCTCGATCATCCGGTCACCGTCGTACGCCTTGTTGCTGATGTCCTCGAAGCACTCCTGGTAGCGGGACGTGAGGTCGAGGTCGTCCCGGTTCGCCACGCTGCCGGTGGCGCCCTCCAGATAGAGCAGGTCGTCGTCGTCCTTGAAGCCGAGCAGGGTGAAGGACCCGCCCATGCTGTAGTGGGCGCCCGCCGTGAACGGCAGCAGGCGCATGGTGACCCTGGGGTGCCGGGACATCGTCTTGAGGTGTTCCAGCTGACGTCGCATCACCCCCGGTCCGCCGATGACCCTCCGCACGACCGCCTCGTCCAGCACGATGCTCACGTCGGGCCCCTGCTCGCCGTCGAAGATCCGCTCCTGCCGGGTGGTGCGCAGCTCCGCCGAGCGCCGGGCCACTTCGGCGGTCTCGCGGGGTTCCAGCTGGGCCATCGTGTAGTCCTCGATCTGGAACAGCGAGTAGACGACCGACGGGTGGTAGAAGCGGATCGAGGTCGCGGCGCTCTCGTAGCCCAGGTACTGGGCGAACTGCGGCCGCACCATGTCGCTGTACGGCGCCCACCAGGACGGCCCCTTCGAGCCGCGGGCCGCCTCCTCCAGCTCGCCCACCAGCCCGGGGTCCGTCACCCGGTACAGCTGGAGCAGGGCGCGCAGGTCCGTGACGCTGAGGCTGACCGTGCCGGCTTCCAGCCGGATCAGTTTCGACAGTGACCACTCCAGCGCGTCGGCCGCCTCCCGCTGGGTGAGACCGGCTTCCTCCCGCGCCTTGCGCAACTCGATACGGAGCCTGCGTCGGTTCAGGCTCGGATCGATGTCCCTGGCCATGTCGCTCCCTGCTACACGTCGTCTTCGGCTGGTCGGGCGGCCAACGTCGGGCAGCAACTCATCCATTAGAGTAGGTGAGTTGGGCGTAGGCGGCCAGAGTCATGCCGCTTCGCCACCTGTCTTTTCGACGTGGTCGTATGCGGGGTAGACCGTAGCAAATCGGCATATATCTAACAAAGATCAGCCCCCGCAGTGATCGTCACTGCGGGGGCTTGGCCGTGCGCGCCCGAGCGTGCGGACGAGCTGCGGGGGTTACTTGGCCACGATCAGATAGATCCCGTACGACACCGCCGCCGCGCACGCCGCGAAGCAGACGTACGCGCCGGTGGCCGCCAGGGCGGCCGTGCCGCCACGCGCCGTCTCCTTCTTCGTGAGGCCGACGACGCCCAGGGTGAACAGGCCCACCAGGGCCACGGTGACGATGAGGCTGACGCCGAAGACGGAGCCGAGGGCTGCCCAGTCGATCTTCATGGGGGTGTACTCCCTTATACCGTCGCGGGGCGGGTCGGCTCCGCGGAGGGGCCGTCCGGGGCCTGGAGGGTGGTCTTCGGGTCGGCGCCGTCCGTCGCGGCGCTTTCCGCCGCGGTGTCGTCCGTCGTGACCGGGCTCGCCGGCGGCGGGATCACCGCGGCGATCGCGGTCGTGACGACGCCCGAGGGCTCCGTCTCGACGTCGTTGACGTTGTGGACCGTGACCGGCTTGCGGCGGGAGCGGGCCCAGATGACACCGGCGCCGGCGACCAGCAGCACTCCCGTGGCGGCCGTGCCCCAGGAGCCCTGCTTGGTGAGGACTTCGGCGGCGCCGCCGACCAGGCCGGCGGCCGGAAGGGTCAGGACCCAGGCGACGAGCATCCTGGTCGCGGTCGACCAGCGCACCGCGGCGCCCTTGCGGCCGAGGCCGGAACCCATGACGGCGCCGGAGACGACCTGGGTGGTGGAGAGCGAGAAGCCGAGGTGGGAGGAGGCGAGGATCGCGGTCGCGGCGCTGGTCTGGGCGGCGAAGCCCTGCTGTGGGGCCAGGTCCGTCAGGCCCTTGCCCATCGTGCGGATGATGCGCCAGCCGCCGAGGTAGGTGCCGAGCGCGATGGCCGTACCGGCCGAGACGATGACCCAGGTGGGAGGGTTCGAGCCGGGGGCGACGACGTCACCGGTGACGAGTGCCAGCGTGATGACGCCCATCGTCTTCTGTGCGTCGTTGGTGCCGTGCGCCAGGGAGACCAGACCGGCCGAGGCTATCTGCCCGGCGCGGTAGCCCTTCGCGCTCGCCTTCTCGTCGGCGTGGTGGCTGAAGGTGTACGACAGGCGCGTCGCCAGCATCGAGGCGAGGCCCGCCACGATCGGCGCGGCGACCGCGGGGATCAGGACCTTGGTGACGATCGTCGAGCCGTTCACCGCGGACCAGCCGGCGGAGGTGACGGCGGCGCCGATCAGGCCGCCGAAGAGGGCGTGGGAGGAGCTCGACGGCAGGCCGAGGAGCCAGGTCAGCAGGTTCCAGAGGATCGCGCCCACCAGGGCCGCGAAGATCACTTCGACGCGTATGCCCTGTTCGTTGATGATGCCGCCGGAGATCGTCTTGGCGACCTCCACCGAGAGGAAGGCGCCGACGAGGTTCAGCACGGCGGACATGGCCACCGCCGTCTTGGGCTTGAGGGCACCGGTCGAGATGGTCGTGGCCATCGCGTTGGCCGTGTCGTGGAAACCGTTCGTGAAATCGAACACGAGAGCGGTGACGATCACGATTCCGAGGAGGAGCGTGATGTGTTCCATTTACCCGGGCTTCTCTGGGACGTCAGTGGCGCGTGGACCGTACGTAACCTGGATGAACAGAAGATGAACGAAGGCGGGCCGGGAGGTGTACCGATCGGGGTGTGGCGGCTCCGCTTGGGGTGGGGCGGCGGCGGTGGCGCTCTCGAACGAAGGCGGAATTCCACCCTCCGGAAGCCTTCGGGTCCGCTCGGTCCCGTCACCGGGCTGTACGCGGCGTCTGGCAGGATCGCGTCATGGCTGAGCAGCGAGACGACGCACGGGACGCACGGGCCGTACCGGAGGACGCGGCGGGCGGCCGGGGGTGGGGCGGGACGGATACCGCGGACGAGGTGGCGCGGGCGTGGGACGAACTCGTCGCGACGGCCCGCCGCACCGTCGCCGACGGGCTGGTCGTCGGCACGTCGGGCAACGTCTCCGTCCGCGTCGGAGACATCGTGCTGGTCACACCCACGGGCGTGCCGTACGAGCGGCTGACGCCGGGCGACGCGGTCGGTGTCGGCCTCGACGGCGGGCAGGTGCTCGGCTCGCTGCGTCCGACGAGCGAGTTGCCGATGCACCTGGCCGTCTACCGCACCACCGGGGCGCGTGCCGTCGTCCACACGCACGCCGTGCACGCGACGGCGGTCTCCACCCTGGTCCCGGAGCTGCCGCTGATCCACTACATGGCCGCCGCCCTCGGCGGACCGGTCCGGGTCGCCCCGTACGCGACCTACGGCACGCCCGAGTTGGCCGAGAACACCCTCCGGGCCCTGAGGGGCCGCAGCGCCTGTCTCCTGGAGAACCACGGCACGCTCGCCCACGGGTCGTCGCTGACCCAGGCCTACGACCGCACCGCCCAACTGGAGTGGATGTGCCGCGTCTGGCTGGCGGCGTCCTCCGTACCCGGCCTCACACCGGCACTGCTCACCCGGGAGCAGGTGGCGGAGGTGGGGGAGCGGCTGCGGGGATACGGGCAGCCGTAAGGGCCGGGGCGGCGACGGCCGTGCCCGGACGCGCCCGGCGGGGTCACCCGCGCCGTCCTCCCACTGGCCGGGGGCGGGCTCCACCGCGAGACTGGACGGGTGCGCACTGTCACAGCGGCGACCGCAGCCGCCACCGCAGCCATCGTCGCAGCAGCCGCGGCCGGCCTCGTCGTGGGCCGCATGGCCAGCAACGCGGCGCTCAAGGCGCCGCCGGGCCGCCCGCTGCCCACCGAGCCCCGCCTCACCGTGCACTCCACGGCGGCCGGCCGGATCACCCTCACCCGGGACCTGGCCTCCCAGCGCCCCGGCGTCTACGGCCTGTCCGCCAACGGCTCGCACGCGGTCGTCGGCCCGGTCCTGCACACCGCCCCGCACTCCGCCGACACCGTCGTACGCCGCCTGGAACGCGTCACCCGGGGCACGATGGAACCCGGCGGCCGGGCCTGGCTCACCCCCGCCGTGCACATCGGCGACCCGGCCACCGCCCTCGGCCTCCGCCACACCGATGTCGACGTGCCCGGCGAACTCGGGACCCTGCCCGCCTGGTTCGTACCCGGCGCCCGCGACACGTGGGTGATCACCGTGCACGGCCTGGGCGCCACCCGGGAACATCCCATGAACGTCATGGAGTTCCTCAGCCGCCACCGCTTCCCGGTCCTCGACCCCGCCTACCGCGGCGACCCCGGGGCACCGCGGCCCCCGGACGGCCTGAACCACCTCGGCGAGACCGAGTGGCACGACGTGGACGCCGCCATCCGCTACGCCGTGGTCCACGGCGCCGAGCGCGTCGTCCTGCACGGCTGGTCCACCGGCGCCACCATGGCGCTGCGCGCCGCCGCGTACTCCTCGCTGCGCGAGCGGATCTCCGGGCTCGTCCTGGACTCGCCCGTGCTCAGCTGGGAGACCACGCTGCGCGCCCTGGCCGTGGCCCGCCGCACCCCCGGCGCCCTGCTGCCGCTGGCGGTGCGCGCCGCCCAGGGCCGTGCCGGTCTGCACCTCGACCGGGTACGGGAGACCGTCGCCACGGACCGCCTCTCGCTGCCCGTCCTGATCTTCCACGGCCCCGACGACGCGGTCGCCCCCTGGGGACCCTCGCGCCGACTCGCGCAGCGCCGCCCGGACCTCGTCACCCTTCATACCGTGCAGGGCGCCCCGCACGGAGCGATGTGGAACGCGGACCCCGCCGCCTACGAAGAGGCCATGCGGCGCTTCCTGACCCCGCTCATGTGAGGCGCGGGCCGGCCCGCCGCCCAGCCGCCGCACCCCGGATCGCAACCCCGTGCAGCCTTCCGCTTATCCCGCCGGACAAGCCCTCGCGCCTGCCGCGATCCCTCTCGGAACCCCTCCCTTGGCCGGCCCTGTCGTCCGTCGTGACATTCCGTTTGGGTTTTCGGACCGTCAACCGGAAGACTGCACCCGTGACGTCCCGTAACCCGCGCGACTCCAGGCTCCGACTCGTCCGCCCGCGGCCCCTGGCCGACGCTCCCCGAGCGGTGACCCAGCGCCGCTCGCGCCGCCCCGCCCCCCGGCCGCCCGAGGGCACACCCCCGCCCGCGGAACTGGCCGCCATGGCCCGCGCCCGACTGGCCGACGCGGCCCGTCTCGCCCGCTGGGCCGACACCGCGCTCCGGCCCGGACGTGACGGCGCGGCCCCCGACGGCAAGGGCACCCTCTCCGACACCACCGCCGAACGGGCGGCCGGTGAACTCGGCCTGACCGTCGCTCAGGTCCGCGCCGACTGGGACACCGCCCGCCTGGCCGGCCTCGTCGAGGTGCACGGCGACAGCGCCCGCCCCGGCTGGCGGCTGCGCGCCTGGAACCGCGACGACTCCGCCGTGCTGCGCGGCTGGGTCGCCCTCTTCGACGCCTGGTCGCTCGCCTGTCCCGAGCCCGCGGACCATGAGCACGCCGCAGTGGCCGAGGTCGTCTCGGCCATGCCTCAAGTGCTCTCCTTCCTGCAGTTGTCCGCGGGGCCCGTCCCGGTCGAGCAGCTCCTCGACCTCCTGGAGCAGCGGGTCACCGAACTGCGCACCGAACGCTGCGAGATCCCCCTCGCCCCGGCCGTCGCCGACGGCCCCCACGACGAGGCGCCCCCTGCCGCCTTCACGGGCGCCGCTGTCACCGATGCCGCCCCCACCGATGGCGGCCCCGTGTCGAGGCCGGACCAGGGCCCCGCAGAGGACACGCCCCTCGCCCCTCTGCTCGACTGGGCCCTGCGCGCGCTGGCCTCCGTGGGCGCCCTCGTCTACGGGGACGGACAGGCCACCCTGACCCCGCTCGGCAGCTGGGCGGTCTGGGTCAAGCTGGAGCAGATCTGCGTCGCCGCGCAGAGTCCCGCCGGGAACATCGAGCAGAACGCGGAGGACATGCTCCGCGGCTGCGCCCGGCTCCGCCCGAACGCGGCCCGCGCCGAGTACCGCGCCTGGCTCGCCGCCCGCACCGTCGGCAGCGCCGTGACCGAACTCCTGGACGCCGCCCGCGGCGAGGACGCCCTCCTGCGCGGCCTGGCCTTCGAGGCGCTGCGGGTGGTCGGGGCCCCCGCCGAGCCCGATGTGCGCGCCGCCGCGAAGGAGACCCCGCTGCGCCCCTACGCCCTGCTCTGGCTCGCCGAGCACGACGGCGCAGACCCGGAGGACGCCCACGAGGTGCTGACCCGGGAAGAGGCCACGTGGCTGTGGGTCGACACCGCCGCGGCCGTCGCCGACCACGGCGAGGCCCCGCTCCTCGTGCGCCATCTGGAGTCGGCGGTGCAGCCCACCGTGCCCGCGCTCCTGGACGAGGTGCGGGGCGTCGGGCACCCCCGCACCGTGCAGGTGCTGGTCGCGCTCGCCGCCGCCCACCCGGACCCCGCGCTCGCCAAGGCCGTGCGCCGCGCCGCCTTCCAGGTCCACACCGGCGGAAGCTGACCGCCCGTCAGACGGCTGTGTCCGGGGCGTAGGTACCGAAGTTCCAGATGTTGCCCTCGGCGTCACGGGCCATGTAGTCCCGCGAGCCGTACTCCTGGTCCGTCGGGGGCATCAGGATGTCCGCGCCGTGCTCCACGGCACGCCGGTGGTGCGCGTCGACATCGTCCACGGCGACGTACACCCCGCACGGGCCCGCGCCCTTCATGGCCTCGTCGAAGGCACCGCCCCGGCCCTTGGAACCGAGCATCACCGCGCCGTTGCCCTGCACCAGCTCGGCGTGCAGCACCGAGCCGTTCTCGTCCTCGTACACCGACAGCTCCGTGAAGCCGAACGCCTCCGTGAGCTGCTTGAGCGCCGCCTTCGCGTCGGTGTACAGCAGCGTCGGGCAGATGCTCGGACGCCTCCCGTCCATGCCCGCCATCGTGATCACTCCTCTCTGGTGTCCCTGCCGCAATCACGGCCTGCGCCCAGTCTCGCACCGGCCACTGACAGTGACCCCGAGCCGGTCGCGGGGCGGGGCGGGGAGCATCACGGCGCCGAACGTCCGCACCGGCGAAAAGCGCTTGCGCCGCCCCGTTAGACTGGGGTCCATGGCCTTTCTCCTCGCGCATTAGACGGCGGGAACGTCCTCAGCCGCCCATCCCGCCACCCTCCCGCCCTGGAGTCTGTCCGTGATCTCCGCATCCGGTATCGAGCTGCGCGCCGGTGCGCGCATCCTCATCGAGAACGCCACCTTCCGCGTCGCCAAGGGCGACCGCATCGGCCTGGTCGGCCGCAACGGCGCCGGCAAGACCACCCTCACCAAGGTCCTCGCGGGCGAGGGCATCCCCGCCGGGGGCACCGTCACCCGCTCCGGCGAGGTGGGGTACCTCCCGCAGGACCCCCGCACCGGTGACCTGGACGTGCTCGCCCGCGACCGCGTCCTCTCCGCGCGCGGCCTCGACGTGCTGATCCGCAAGATGCGCGAGAACGAGCAGCGCATCGCCACCGGCCAGGGCGCCACCCGCGAGAAGGCCCTCAAGCAGTACGAGCGCCAGGAGACCGAGTTCCTCACCAAGGGCGGGTACGCCGCCGAGGCTGAGGCCGCCACCATCGCCGCCGCCCTCAACCTGCCCGACCGGGTGCTCGGCCAGCCGCTGCACACGCTCTCCGGCGGTCAGCGCCGCCGCATCGAACTGGCCCGCATCCTGTTCTCCGACGCGGACACCCTGCTGCTCGACGAGCCGACGAACCACCTCGACGCCGATTCGATCACCTGGCTGCGCGACTACCTGAAGACCTACCGCGGTGGCTTCATCGTCATCTCCCACGACGTCGACCTGGTCGACACGGTCGTCAACAAGGTGTTCTACCTGGACGCCAACCGCGCCACGATCGACATCTACAACATGAGCTGGAAGCTCTACCAGCAGCAGCGCGAGGCCGACGAGAAGCGCCGCAAGCGCGAGCGCGCCAACACCGAGAAGAAGGCGGCCGCGCTCAACGCGCAGGCCGACAAGATGCGCGCCAAGGCCACCAAGACGGTCGCCGCGCAGAACATGGCCCGCCGCGCCGAGAAACTGCTGGCCGGCCTGGAGGAGGCGCGCCGGTCCGACAAGGTGGCCAGGCTCCGCTTCCCGGAGCCCGCGCCCTGCGGCAAGACCCCGCTGATGGCCGAGGGCCTGTCGAAGTCGTACGGCTCGCTGGAGATCTTCACCGACGTCGACCTGGCCATCGACAGGGGATCGAGGGTCGTCATCCTCGGCCTCAACGGCGCCGGCAAGACCACTTTGCTGCGGCTCCTCGCGGGGGTCGAGCAGCCGGACACGGGCGCCGTCGTCCCCGGGCACGGTCTCAAGGTCGGCTACTACGCCCAGGAGCACGAGACCCTCGACCCGGACCGCACGGTTCTGGAGAACATGCGCTCCGCCGCGCCCGACATGGACCTCGTCGAGGTCCGCAAGGTGCTCGGGTCCTTCCTGTTCTCCGGTGACGACGTCGACAAGCCCGCCGGTGTCCTCTCCGGCGGCGAGAAGACCCGTCTCGCCCTCGCCACCCTCGTCGTCTCCTCCGCGAACGTGCTGCTCCTCGACGAGCCGACGAACAACCTCGACCCGGCCAGCCGTGAGGAGATCCTCGGTGCCCTGCGCACCTACACGGGCGCGGTCGTCCTGGTCACGCACGACGAGGGCGCGGTCGAGGCGCTCCAGCCGGAGCGCATCATCCTGCTGCCCGACGGCGTCGAGGACCTGTGGGGCGCCGACTACCAGGACCTCGTGGCCCTCGCCTGAGCCCGGCCGCGGCGCCGGAGGCGGTCAGCGCCGTTTGACCGAATGGTTGATCCCCGCGTATGGATCATTCGGCCGACGCGTGATCCATCATCTGTGTGAGATCTCCTCGTACCCGGGTGTGTCCTGCACCGAATCGGCGGCCGGACCCCGTCGTCCCGGGGCTTTGCCCGCCGCGCGCCGCTGACCTGGCGCTTCCCGGATGAACCTGTTCGGGCGTACCGATGCCACCAGGCGGAATTCAAGATTCCGCTTGTGGGGATGCACTCCTGTCGTCACAACCATGTCTCACGGACCTTGCCGAATGGGTGGCCATCACGCCTTCGAGGGGTGATCATGAGGAGACCAGAGCGCACTTCCCATGAGGAGGCACGGGTGGCCGAGACTCTGAAGAAGGGCAGCCGGGTGACCGGCGCCGCGCGCGACAAGCTCGCGGCAGACCTGAAGAAGAAGTACGACTCCGGTGCGAGCATCCGGGCGCTGGCCGAGGAGACCGGCCGCTCGTATGGCTTCGTTCACCGGATGCTCAGCGAGTCGGGCGTCACGCTCCGAGGGCGTGGCGGGGCGACTCGGGGCAAGAAGGCCCCGTCGGCCTGACGCCGGGCGCCCCATCGGCTTCGGTGGTGGCCATCCGGCCGGTCGGTCCCCCAGTGCCTCAAGGGGCCTGGGGGGTGCCCCCATCCGGCCGGGTGGTTACTGTGCAGTCACTTATGGATGCCGTTGCATGGCATCCTCTCCTGACCGCACCCATCGGAGGCGCCCCATGGCTTCGCTCGACCCAGTACTCGACAAGGACGGCGTACGGCTCACCGTCGACGAGGCGATCGCCACGGTGACGTTGACCAACCCGGCCAAGCGGAACGTCCAGAGCCCCGCTCTGTGGCGCACACTCACGGAGGCCGGGCGCGCGCTGCCCGGTTCCGTTCGCGTGGTCGTGCTGCGTGCCGAGGGCAAGTCGTTCTCTGCCGGGCTCGACCGGCAGATGTTCACCCCCGAGGGAATCGAGGGCGAACCGACCTTCGTCGACCTCGCGCGCAGCAGCGACGCCGAACTGGACGCGACCATCGCCGAGTACCAGGAGGCGTTCACCTGGTGGAGGCGCAACGACATCGTGTCCATCGCCGCCGTGCAGGGCCACGCGGTCGGCGCGGGCTTCCAGCTCGCCCTCGCCTGTGACCTGCGCGTCGTCGCGGACGACGTGCAGTTCGCCATGCGCGAGACCGGTCTGGGCCTCGTACCGGACCTCACGGGCACGCATCCGCTGGTGGACCTGGTCGGCTACGCCCGTGCGCTGGAGATCTGCGCGACGGGCCGCTTCGTGGCGGCCGAGGAGGCCGTGGCCACGGGGCTCGCGAACCTCGCCGTGGCCCGTGAGCAGCTCGACGACGCCGTACGGGACCTGGCCTCCGCGCTGCTCGCGGCGCCCCGGGACGCGGTGGTCGAGACCAAGGCACTGCTGCGTGGGGCGCAGGGACGGTCCTACGAGGACCAGCGGGCCGCGGAGCGGGCCGCCCAGGCGCGCCGGCTGCGTGATCTGGCCGGGGTCGGCGACTAGGGTTCGACGGCCGTCACAGCACGGCGGCCGACGGGGGCCCGGCAGGGTCCCGCGTCATCCCGGCCCGTACAACCCGGGACCAGGTCCCGTGCTCGCCGGCACCCGCCGCGACCGACGGTCCACCCGGACAGGGCGGCGCGGCAGGGCCGTGCCGCCATGCCGTTCCTCGCGCCCACCGCCCGGCTCGTGCCGCCAGGACGGCAACCGGATGCCACGCCCGGCACCGGTCCGGTCCGTCGGCGGGTCCCGTCCGCCGCGGGCCGGGACCCGCCGCCGCGGTCGGCTTTCCGTCCCCCGCGGGTCCCTCCCGCGACGGTCAGGCCGAGCCGCTGCGTCGCCGCCGTCGCTGGTGCCCCGGCAGGCGACGTTCGCCCCGTCGCGACGCCGGCACGCTCCCCCGGGCTCTTCGAGCAGGGGGCACCCCCACTCGCCGCACCGGCTGAAAACCCGAGTGCGTCCGGTACGAGGACTTCCGGCCGGCACGCCCAGAGCACGCTCCCCCACTCCCGGCTCCGCTCGCGCGGGCGGTGCCCTCACGACGCCGCTCCCCGACGGGCAGACGTCACCTGCCGGGGCACCAGGACCACGCGCAGACGGGCCGCGTCGCCGGGAGCGGTCCGGCGCCCCGAACGGGGGATCCGCCACCACCGCGAGGCCGGCACTGATCCGCGGCGCACTCGGCGGGACGGCACCGTCGGCGGGGGTGTCTCAACCGCCCGCGGGCGGTTGCGCGCGGTGGCCGGGCCACCCACGGCGAGCGCTCCGCCGTTTCTCCGGCCTGTCGCATGCCGGGCGCAGCACGGTGGAACCCCCTTACTGTGGGTGAAGGAGGACGACCGAGAGGGCGTGCGGTGATGACCGAGACGAACCGGCCGGAGACGGCCTCCGCGGGCGCGACGGAGGCCACGCAGACGCGCATCAGGCCCACCCGGCGGGGCGGCGGCCACCCGGCGACCCGGGGACGGACGACCATCGCCGACGGTGTGGTGGAGAAGATCGCCGGGCTCGCGGCGCGTGAGGTGCTGGGCGTGTATGCCCTGGGCAGCGGCCTCAGCCGCACCTTCGGCGCCGTGCGCGACCGCGTGCCCGGCGGATCACGGGCCGCCGCCCGCGGGGTGAAGGCCGAGGTCGGCGAGGTGCAGACCGCGCTCGACCTGGAGATCGTCGTCGAGTACGGCGTGTCCATCGCCGACGTCGCCCGCGCCGTGCGCGAGAACGTCGTCGCGTCCGTCGAGCGCATGACAGGACTGGAGGTCGTCGAGGTCAACATCGCGGTCATCGACGTCAAGCTGCCGGAGGAAGAGGAGGAGCCGGAGCCGCGGCTCCAGTAGCCGGACGAGGGAGAGGGCAAGGTGAGGAGCGCAGCATGAGATTGGCCGTGATCGGCATGATCGCCGGAATGGCGCTGGGCTTCGCCGGGTACTTCGGCGGATTCGGTGCCTTCCTGCTGGTGGCCGCCCTCGGTGCCGTCGGCTTCGTCGTCGGCCGCTTCCTGGAGGGGGACCTGGACCTGGGAGACTTCTTCCGTCCCCGCGACGGCGGGCGGCGGTGACCCGTGCCCGGCTCCGCCGGTGAGCATCGGCAGACGGACCAGGCCGGACGGGCGGCTTCCGTCGCCGGGCCGGCCGTCGTCGCGCCGGCCGAGCGCGGCGCCACCCGGATCGCCGACCGGGTCGTCACCAAGGTCGCCGCGCAGGCGGCACGGGAGGCACTCGGCCCGCTGTCCCCGGACGCCGCTTCGCCGCAGGCCACGGTCGTCGTGCGGTCCCCGGCCCCCGGCCCCCCGCGAGCGGGGGAGCCCCCGGCCGAAACGGCGAACGTCCGCGTCGTCGTCGAACTCGACTACCCCTGCGACATCGGCGGCCGGTGCCGTGCGGTGCGTCGCCGGGTCGCCGAGCGGGTAGGCGCTCTGACGGGGATGGACGTGTACGAGGTGGCCGTCCGGGTGGAGCGGCTGCATCTCGCACCGGCACACGGGAGGACGCAATGAGCGAGTCCCAGGGCCACGAGAGCACCCAGCGGCTCCCGGTCCTCGAAAAGACCGCGGACGGCGGACCCGGGCAGCTCTCGTCGGCGGCGGCCTACGGGGCGGCTTCCGGAGCGGACGGCGGGGGCCGCCGGTTCTGGTCCGTGCGGCGGGTTCCCGCGGGCGTCCTCGCGGTGCTCGTCCTGATCTCGGCCGGCCTCTTCCTGTACGACATCGCGGCCGTCCGCGCCCACCGGCCCGCCATGCGCTGGCGCCCGGCCCTCGCCCACCGGCTCGCCGGGCTTTCCCTCGACGACACCCGGGTGCTCGTCGGGGCGGGTGCGGTGACGGCCCTCGGCCTGTGGCTGCTGGTGCTCGCCGCGACACCGGGACTGCGGCGTGTGCTGCGGATGCGCCCGGCGCACGCGGACGTTCGGGCGGGGCTGCACCGTGAGGCCGCGGTCCTGGTGCTGCGTGACCGGGCCATGGAGGTCTCCGGGGTGCAGTCCGTGCGGATCCGTCTCGGGCGCACCCGCGCGGATGTGCGGGCGGTGTCGCATTTCCGGGAACTCGACGACGTACGCGCCGACCTGGACACCGTGCTCGCCGACGCCGTACGGGGCCTCGGGCTCGCCCGGCCGCCCGCGCTGTCGGTGCACGTGCGGCGGCCCGGGCGGAGGGGGTGAGCGCGGTGCTGCGGATCGTCAACCGGGTGCTGACAGGGCTGGCCGGAGTGGTGTTGCTCCTCCTCGGCGGCTCCGTGCTGGCCGTCGGCCTGGGCGCCGCACCGCCCTCGTGGTGGATCCACCGGGGACCGCACGACGTCCTGCTGAGCGACGCCGAGCGCACCCGGTGGCGGGACCAGGGCTGGTGGTGGCCGGCGGTCCTGGCCGGGCTCGTCGTCCTCGTGCTGCTCGCACTGTGGTGGCTGTCGGCGATCCTGCGCCGGCACCGGCTCGCGGAGATCCTCGTCGACACCGGCGACGGCGAGGGCGCCCTGTTGCGCGGCCGGGCCCTGGAGGACGTACTCGCCGGTGAGGCGGAGCGGTTGGACGGCGTCGAGCGGGCGCATGTGCTGCTGTCGGGGCGGCGCAGCGCACCCGAGGCGAGGGTGCGGCTCCTGCTGGAACCGCACGTGGACCCCGGTGACGCGCTGCGCCGCCTGACCACCGAGGCGCTTGCCCACGCCCGCGACTCCGCCGGGCTGGCCGTGCTGCCCGCGGAGGTGCGACTGCGTGCTGTCGGGCACCGGCCGGAGCGAGTGAGCTGACGCCCGGGCCACCGGTCCACGCCGCCGATGCCCGTACGCGCGACCGGTCCACGCCGCCGATGCCCTTGCGCCGGCGTGGACCCGGGCGTCAGAAGCCGTGCCGGGCGCCGCCGTCCACCGGCAGCATGATGCCCGTCAGGTACGACGCCGCGGGGGACAGCAGGAACGCCGCCGTGCGGCCGAACTCCTCCGGGGTGCCGTAGCGGCGCAGCGGGATGCGGGCCTCGGCGGCCGCGCGCGTCGCCTCAGGGTCGGCGGACAGGGCGTCCAGCTCACGGACCCGGTCCGTGTCGATGCGGCCGGGGAGCAGCCCGACGACGCGGATGCCGCGCGGGCCCAGCTCGCTCGCGAGGGACTTGGCGAAGCCCGCGAGTCCGGGTCGCAGACCGTTGGAGATGGTCAGTCCCGGGATCGGCTCGTGCACGGAGCTGGACAGCACGAGGCCGATGACACCGCCCTCCGGCAGTTCCGCGGCGGCCGCGCGGGCGAGCCGCACCGCGCCGAGGAAGACCGACTCGAAGGCCGCCGTCCACTGCTCGTCCGTGTTGTCGGCGACATGGCCGGGCGGCGGGCCGCCGACGCTGATGAGGACGCCGTCGAAGCCGCCGAAGTGCTCGCGCGCGGTGGCGATGAGCCGGGCCGGCGCCGCGGGGTCGGCGTTGTCGGCGACCACGCCCGCCGCGTTCGCGCCCAGTCCGGCCGCGGCCTCGGCGGCCCGCTTCTCGTCCCGGCCCGTGACCACCACCTTCGCACCGTCGGCGACGAGTTCCCGCGCTGCCGCGTTGCCCAGCCCGCGCGTGGCGCCGGTGACGACGTACACGCGGTCCTTCAGTCCAAGATCCATGCTCCCTATCCTGCCGTCCCGTCCCCGAAAAGGTCGAGGGCGCCGGCCACCAGGCCGAGATGGCTGAACGCCTGCGGGAAGTTGCCGAGCAGACGGCCGGAGGCCGGGTCGTACTCCTCGGAGAGCAGACCGACGTCGTTGCCGAGTCCCACCAGGCGTTCGAACAGCTCACGGGCCTCGTCCGTGCGGCCGGTGAGGTGCAGGGCGTCCGCGAGCCAGAACGAGCAGACGATGAAGGAGCCCTCCCTTCCGGGCAGCGAGTCCACCGAGCCGTCCGTGGAGTACCGGCGCAGGAGGCCGTCGCAGGCCAGTTCCGACCGCACCGCGTCGACGGTGCCGATGACGCGCGGATCGTCCGGCGGCAGGAAGCCGACGTGGGGGATCAGCAGCAGCGCGGCGTCGAGACCGCGGGAACCGTAGTACTGCGTGAACGTGTTCCGCTCGGGGTCGAAGCCGCGCTCGCACACCTCCCGGTGCACCTCCTCGCGCATGGCCCGCCAGCGCTCCGGATCGCCTTCGAGCCGCGGGTCCGCCTCCAGGGCGCGGACGGTACGGTCGGCGGCCACCCAGGCCATGACCTTCGAGTACACGAAGTGGCGGCGCGTGCCGCGCACCTCCCACACCCCCTCGTCCGGCTGCCGCCAGGCCGACCGCAGGAACTCCATCAGCGCGCACTGCACCTGCCACATGTGCGGTTTGACCGGCAGCCCCGAACTACGCGCCAGCGAGAGCGAGTCGATGACCTCGCCGTACACGTCGAGTTGCAGCTGCTTCACGGCCTCGTTGCCGACCCTGACCGGGGCCGAGCCCTGGAGGCCGGGCAGCCAGGCCAGCTCGTACTCGGGCAGCCGACGCTCGCCGGACAGGCCGTACATGACCTGCAGGTCCGCCGGGTCGCCGGCGACCGCGCGCAGCAGCCAGTCGCGCCATGCCTCCGCCTCCTCGTGGTAGCCGGCCGCCAGCAGCGCCTTCAGGGTGAGCGTCGAGTCGCGCAGCCAGCTGTAGCGGTAGTCCCAGTTGCGCACGCCGCCCGGCACCTCCGGGAGCGAGGTGGTGGGGGCGGCGACGATGCCTCCGGTGGGTGTGTAGGTGAGGGCCTTGAGGACGATCAGGGAGCGCATGACGGCGTCCCGGTGCGGGCCGCGGTAACGGCAGCGCGCCGCCCACGCCCGCCAGTCCGCGACGCTGCCGTCCAGCGCCTCGAACGGATCGATGAAGGGCGGACGCGGCTCGTGCGAGGGATGCCAGGTGAGGACGAAGGCGACCTTCTCGCCCTGCCCGACCGTGAACTCGCAGTGGGTGACGAAGTCCTCGCCCCAGGTGCGCACCCGGGGCAGGCTGCGCAGCCACACCGAGTCGGGACCCGCGACCGCCACGTGGTGGCCCTCGGCCCGGCGCAGCCACGGCACGATCGAGCCGTAGTCGAACCGCAGCCGGATGCTGCCGTGCAGGGTGACGCGGCCGTCGAGACCCTCGACGACGCGGACCAGGTCGGGGGCGCGGTCGCGCTGGGGCATGAAGTCGGTGAGGCGGATCCTGCCGTCCGGGGTGTCCCACTCGGAGTCCAGGACGAGGGTGTCGGGGCGGTAGGCGCGGCGGGTGCACGCGTCGGCCCCGTCGGGCGCGATCCTCCAGTGGCCGTGGTCCTCGGTGCCGAGCAGCCGGGCGAAGCAGGCGGCCGAGTCGAAGCGGGGCAGACACAGCCAGTCGATCGAGCCGTCGAGGCCGACCAGCGCGGCCGTCTGCCGGTCGCCGATGAGCGCGTAGTCCTCGATGCGCGGGTGCACGGGGTGCGGGTTCCCGGCGAGCCGGGCGTCGAACCGGGCGCGAGGCGGCGGTGGCCCGGTCGGCGTACCCCCAGGTTGTGGCCCGCCCGAGTGCCCAGGACACGCCGGTGCCGCCGTCGGCGCGGGAGAAGATCACGCCGGGGTCCGCCGGGGCCCGGTTGAGGACCCACAGTCCGATCAGCACGGCCAGGGTGAAGACGACCGCGATGAGCACGGCGAGGACGAGCCGGCGCCGGCGCTCGCGGCGCAGCCATTCGCCGCGTGCGGTGCGATAGGCGTCGGGGGCGGCGCGTACCCCGTCCGCCAGCGCGGCGAGGGCCTCGCGCAGCTCCCGCTCGGTCCGGTCCGGGCTGGTGTCGTTCGTCGCCGGGCCTCCATGGCCTGCGTCAGGGCGGCGATGCCGCGTGCCGTGTGGGTCTTGACGGAGCCGCAGGAGATCCCCATCGCCGCGGCGATCTGGCTCTCCTTCAACCCGAGCCAGTGCCGCAGTACCAGTGCCTCGCGCTGCCGGGCCGGCAGTTGCTGGAGGGCGTCGATCAGCACGCGCTGGTCGTCGCGGTGGAGTGCGGTGCTCTCGGCCGAGGCGACGACGTCGTCGGCCGGCTTCTCAAGGTGTTCGAGGTGCTCGACGTGCTTGCGGGCGACCTGCAGGTGGCGTATGCGCATACGCGTCAGATTGCAGACGGTGGAGCGCAGATACGCCTCCGCCGCCTCCGTGTCCCGCAGCCTCCGCCACCTTCGGTAGATCTGGTAGTACGCCTCGGCGACCACGTTCTCCGGGTCGTCCGCGCCGAGCAGCACGGCGAGGCGCAGCATGGAGGCGTAGTGCAGCTCGAACAGCCGGGCCAGGGCGGCCTCGCGTTCCAGCTCTGCCGGGTCGCCCACCGCGGGGGCGAGGGGCTCGGCGGGGCCTGCGGGCTGCGGGACGAACGGCTCCTGCGGCAGCGTGGCGGGCGGGCTGTGTCTGCGTCTCCACGGGTTGTTCGCTCCGGTCTCGGGGCGCCGCCTGGCGGTCAGGCGCGACGGTAGGTCGGTCGCGTCGGCGCTGCGCGGGACACCGAGGCGTTCGAGGGCCGCAGTCCCGGCCACGGCGACGGTCAGGCTCAGGAGCAGGGCCGCGAGCCCCGCGTAGATCTCCAGGGGCGGCTGTGCGGTGGTGAGGGGCACGATCGACGAGAATCCCTCCCGTACGACCAGGAACGTTCCTGCCGTCATGCCCACGCCCCATCCGGCGAGCAGGGCCCGCGGGTGCAGCCACCCGGTGAACAGCCCCACGGCCACCGCCGGGAAGATCTGCAGGATCCAGACCCCGCCGAGCAGGTGGAGGTTGATGGCGTCCTGGTCGCGCAGCCCGAACACGAACGCCACCGCGCCCGCCTTCGCGGTGAGGGACACCGCTTTGGCGATGCGCACCTGCCGCTTGGGCGTGGCCGTCGGGTGGACGTACTCGACGTAGACGTTCCGCACGAATCTCGTGGCGGCCGCGATGGACATCACGGCCGCGGGGACCAGCGCCCCCACGGTGATCGCGCCGAACACCAGCCCGGCCAGCGGCCCCGGCATCAGCCGGTCCACCAGCATGGGCACGGCGGCCTCGGCCCCGCCCTCCGGGGCCCGGACCCCCGTCGCGAGGGCCGCGACACCGAGGAAGCCGAAGAGTGCGAGAAGCCCGGTCCAGGCGGGAAGCGCCACGCAGACCTTGCGCAGGGTGCGCGGACCGTCGGCGGCGAAGCCGGCGGTCAGCACGTGCGGGTACATCAGCAGGGCCAGCGCGGAGCCGAGGGCGAGGGTGGCGTAGGCCGGCTGCTGGGCGGGGGAGAGGAGCAGCGGGGAGTGCGCGGTGTCCGTCCCGCCGAGCCGCCGTGCCGTGCCGTCGAAGACCGGACCGGGGCCCCCGAGCCGGTGCAGGAGCAGCCAGCAGACGGCGGTCAGCGAGACGAACACGGCCACCGCCTTGAGCGCGGAAATGACGGCGGGCGCCCGCAGGCCGTGCCGGTACGTCGCCACCGCGAGCCCCGCGAAGAGCGCCACCATCACCAGGTCGCCGGTCGCGCCCCGCGGGTAGACGCCGCCGGCCGTCAGCACCGCCCGGATGCCGAGCAGCTGCAGGGCCAGGTAGGGCATGGTCGCGAGGATCCCGGTCAGCGCGACCACCAGGGCCAGGGGCGGTGACCCGTACCGGCCGCGCACGAAGTCGGCGGCGGTGACGTAGCCGTGCCGGCGGGCCACGGACCACAGGCGGGACAGCAGCACGAACGCGAGCGGGGAGACGATCACGGTGTACGGCACCGCGAAGAAGGCGGGCGCGCCGGTGCCGTAGGCGAGTCCGGGTACGGCGGCGAACGTGTACGCGGTGAAGACCGTGCCGCCGAGCAGCATCCAGGTCCACACGGGGCCGAGGCTCCGGTCGGCGAGGGCCCAGCCGTCCAGGGAGGGCAGCCGGTGGCTGGGGCGCAGCCGGCGTGCGGTGACGGCGAGCAGCGACGCTCCGCCGGTCACGGCGAGGAACGTCGCTGTCATGGCGCTGTCGGCCATGGGCCAAGCCGGGCATCTGGCTGTGCAGCGGTCTCGTCGTGGCCGCCTGGGGATACTTCCTCTACACCGGGGCCACCGACCCGCTCGGCGGGATCAACCAGCTCTTCCCGCTCTTCGGCATCGCCAACCAGCTGCTCGCCGCGATCGCCCTCGCCGTGTCCACCGCCATCCTCGTCAAGTCCGGACGGCTGCGCTGGGCCTGGGTCACCGGTCTCCCGCTGGCCTGGGTGGTCGCGATCACCTTCACCGCCGGCTGGCAGAAGATCTTCTCCGACGACCCGAAGATCGGCTTCTTCGCCCAGCGTGCGCGGTACGCCGACGGCATCGAGGCCGGCACGGTCCTGCCGCCCGCCAAGACCCTCGACGACATGCACACCGTGGTCACCAACTCCACCGTCGACGGCGTGCTGATCACGCTGTTCCTGCTGCTGGTCGCCGTCGTGATCGGCAACGCCGCGGTGGTGTGCGTCCGGACGCTGCGCTCCCCGGTGCCGCCGCCGACCACCGAGGCGCCGTACGTCGAGTCCCGCATCGACGTGCCCGAGCAGGCCGGCGGCCCGTTGGTGGGGGCACCCTCATGAGCGCCCGGACGTGGGCGCGGGCCGTGCGCTGGTACCTGCGCGAGCTGACGGGGGAGGCGGAGTACGACCGGTACTGCGAACACCACCGGCGCCGCCATCCGCACGCGCCGGTGCCGACCCGTCGCGAGTACGAGGTGCTGCGCACACGGCACCGGGAGACCCATCCGCAAAGCCGCTGCTGCTGACGCGCGCGGCACCGAACGCGGCGAGGGCGCGCCGCACCGGCAGAACGACGACACACCCGCCCCGCCCGGCCGGCGCCCGGCTTGCTCGGCGCCTGCTCGGTCGGGTGCCGTTCGGTGTGGCGTCCGGTGCGGCCGGTGTCTGTCCGGTCGGCGTCCGGTTCGGTGGGCGCCTGCTCGGTCGGGTGCCGTTCGGTGTGGCGTCCGGTGCGGCCGGTGTCTGTCCGGTCGGCGTCCGCCCGGTCGGCGTCCGCACCGGCGCTGCCGACGGAGCTCAGGCCGTGGCCGGTGCCGGCTCCTGGCTCGGCCGCTTCGCCGCTGCGGCGCGGTCGCGGGCCTCCCGGCGGGCCAGGACGGCCCAGCCGACCGGGACGCCCGCCGAGAACAGCCACCACTGGATGGCGTAGGCCAGATGCGGCCCGATGTCGCCGTGCTCGGGGTCGGGCAGCAGCTCGGGGCTGCCGCCCTTGGGGGCGGGCGAGGTCAGCTCGACATAGCCGCCGAGGACCTGCCTGCCGCCGAGGAGCTCGGCCTCCTGCCCGCTGTCGATCAGCATGACCTGGCGGTCCGGCAGGCCCCGCACGTTCTTGATGCCGCTGCCCGCGGTCGTCTCGTCCGGCATCAGCCGGCCCGTGATGGTGACCTCGCCGGGCACGGGCGCCGGGATCCTGGGGAACGAGGTCTGTGCGGTGCCCGCGGGGACCCAGCCGCGGTTGACCGTGAGGACCTTGCCGTCGTCGAGGACGAAGGGGGTCAGGACGTGATAGCCGACCTCGCCGTCCGCGTTGGTGCGGCGGCGCACCACGACCTCGTGCGTGGTGTCGAAGGTCCCCCTGGCCGTCACCCGCCGGTACAGGTCCCGGTGCGCGACCGTCGCTCCGGGGGAGGTGAGCGACTCGGCGGGCACCGGCTTCGCCGCAAGAGAGTCGGCGATCACCTTGTTCAGCGCGACCCTGTGCTCGTGGCGGTGCAGCTGCCAGAAGCCCAGCTCGATCATCGTCGGGATGAGGGCGAGGGCGACAAGGGTGAGGATCACCCACTGCCGGGACAACAGGAAGCGGTACACCCCACGACCGTACCTCTCGGGACGTGGGGCGCCCGCACAGGGGCCCTTCAGGCGTGGTCGACGATTCCCGCCTTTCCCTCCGCCCGGGAGCAGTGCGCCCCGCAGTAGAAGTGGCCGTCGACCTCGACACCCTGCCCGATGATCTGGACGCGACAGTGTTCGCAGATGGGTGCCATCCGGTGGATGGCGCAGGAGAAACAGTCGAAGACGTGCACCGCGCCCTGCGCGTGCACCTCGAAGGTCATTCCGTAGTCATTGCCACATACTTCACATCTCGCCATGCGCCACAGGGTGGGCCGTCGGCGCGGCGCGGGCGAGCGGGCGCCGGGCGAGTCGCGCGGCAATCACCCGTACGTCGGTCAACCGCCGTCCTTCACTCCTTCGCGGCGGGCGCCGCGCCGCCCGCCGCGGGCTCGACGTCGCGCAGCAACTGCCCGAACGCCGCCTCGTCCACCACCGGCGTCCCGTACTGCCGCGCCTTGACCACCTTGGAGGTGCCCGAGTCCGGATCGTTGGTGACGAGGAGACTGGTCAGCCGGGACAGGCTCGTCGCGACGTGCAGCCCGGCCTCGACCGCCCGGTCCTCCAGCAGCTCGCGGTCGACGGAGGTGTCGCCGGAGAACGCGACCCGCATACCCTGCTTGAGGCGCTTGCCCTCTTCGTACCGCCCCGGGTTGGGGTAGGGGCAGGCGGGCCGCTTGCGGGAGGGACGCCAACTGCCCGGATGGTAGGCCGGGGAGGACTGCCGGCCGATCGCAGGGGAGGCGGACCACTCGACCAGCGGGCGGCACTCCAGCAGCGGCAGCCGCAGGCCCCCGCGCGCCGCCGCGTGCAGACTCGGCCGGAACGCCTCGGCCAGCACACGCGCGTCGTCCAGCGCGTGGTGGGCCCGACGCTGGACGACGCCGAAGTGCGCGGCCAGCGTCTCCAGCTTGTGGTTGGCCAGTGGCAGGCCCAGCTCCTTGGAGAGCGCGATGGTGCACAGCCGCTGGCGGACCGGCGCCTCGCTCTGCGCGCGCGCGTACTCCCGGGCGATCATCGACCAGTCGAAGACCGCGTTGTGCGCGACGAGGACACGGCCGTCGAGCCGGTCGGCGAACTCCCCGGCGATGTCCCGGAACAGCGGCGCCCCTTCCAGCGCCTCGCTCGTGAGACCGTGGATCCACACGGGGCCCGGGTCGCGCTCCGGGTTGACCAGCGTGTACCAGTGGTCCTCGACCTCGCCGCGCGCGTCCAGCCGGTAGACGGCGGCAGAGATGATCCGGTCGTCCCGGGCCAGGCCGGTGGTCTCCACGTCGACGACCGCGTACCCCTCCGGGTACGCGGCCGGCCAGGCGGCCGGGGCCGCTGCGGTCGTACGGTCTTCGAGCATGGTCACTGAGGATACGGGCCGCGTCTGACACTCCCGCGCGCACCCGCACCCGGGAGCCGGACCGCGTCACGCTCGCGCGGGGGCGCGCACAACCGGGCGGTGTGCCGCGGGAGTTCACCGCCCGCCCGGACGCCGCCTTGTCGGCCGCCTGTCCGGGATGGACGCCCGTGGGGCTTTCGGCACCTCCGTCCGCCGGTCGTCCGCCGGTCGTCCGCCGGGCGCGTCCGCGGATGCCAGCAGGGATCGCGTCAACGCCTCCACGGAGGTGACGAACAGCCGTTCCAGGTCCGGCGGACCGGCCAGCGCTTGGGCCAGCGCGGGATCGTCCCCGGCGGACGCCGCGTCCCACAGCTCCTGCTCGCCGGGGTGCTGCGCGGGGGCACGCTCGCGGTTGCGCTCGACCAGGACGTGGCCGACTACCTGGAACTGCACGGCCCGTACGAGGTCCGCGGCCCGGGCGCCGCGCAGTCCGGCCGCGTGCGCCTCGCGCACCAGGGACTGCTGGGCCGGCAGGAACATGCGCTCCGTCAGACCCCGTTCGTGGACCATCGCGATGAGGTGGGGGCGGTCGAGCAGTTGGCGGCGCAGGGCCCGCGCGACGGACACGATCCGCTGTGCGGGCGTGCGCCCCGACGGCCGGATCTCGCCGAGGTCGGAGACCGTCCGCTCGACGAGCGCGTCGAGCAGGGACTCGCGGTTGCCGACGTGCCAGTAGATCGATGTGACGGCGGTACCCAGCCGGGCCGCGAGCCCGCGCATGGTGAGCAATTCCGGACCGTGCCGCCTCACCAGGTCCGCGGCGGCGTCCAGGACCTCGTCCCGCGTGAGTGCCGCTCTCGCCATGATCCCCCCGAGGTCCGCCCGTGCAGCCCTGTTTACCCCGCACGAGGAGTGCTGTAACTGTGTTACAGGTGACGGCCCATCAGAAGAAGGGCGGTACGACATGGCACGAGTGCGCTACGGCGCGCGCACCGAGGCGGAGATCGCCGCGGCACGCACCGCACGGGCGGAGCTCCCCGACATCTGGTCCACGGGCGTGGTGGCCGTCTGGGAGAGCGACCCGGACGCGGTGGCGGCGGTGCTGCCGCCACCGCTCGAACCCACCGGGCGGCCCCTGGTACGGGTGAACATCAGCACGGTCGAGCTGCCGGGATACCCGCTGGGCGCGGGCTCCTTCGCGGTCGCCGCGGCGCACGGCGGCGTCGGGGGCTGGTACCCGTTGGTCATGCCGATGACCCACGAGCGGGCCCTGACCGGCGGCCGCGAGGTCTTCGGGGAGCCGAAGAAGCTCGGCGAGGTGACGGTCGAGCGCGACGGCCCCGTCGTCCGTGCCTCGCTGGCCCGGCACGGCGTCGCGTTCGTGGAGGTGCGCGGCACGGTGAGCGGTGACCTGCCGGTGCCGGAACCCCGCCCGAAGACCGACTTCTACTTCAAGTTCCTCCCGGCGGTGGACGGCTCCGGCTTCGACGCCGGCCCCGTCCTCGTGCACTGCGTACGCCGCGAGACGGTGCGCAGGCTGGAACGGATCACCGGGGACGTCGTCCTGCGCGAGTCGGCGTACGACCCCGTCGCGGACCTCCCCGTGCGCCGGCTCGTCGAGATCACCATCGGCGAGAAGACCAGCGACCAGCGCGGCAAGGTCGTCGAACGGGTCAGCGCCGAGGCCCTGCTGCCCTACGCCCACCAGCGCTACGACGACCCGCAGCAGGTACACGACGGACTGCCCGAGGGGAGCGCGTGATGGAGCTGAGCGCCGGACAGGTCGCCGTCGTCACCGGCGCGGCGAGCGGCATCGGCCTCGCGATGGCGCGGCGGTTCGCCGCCGAGGGGCTGCGGGTCGTCCTCGCGGACGTGGAGGAGGGCGCCCTGGAGAAGGCGGCGTCCCTGCTGCGCGAGGAGGGCGGCACCGTGCACGCGCGCGTGGTCGACGTCGGGGAGCGCGCCGAGGTGCTGGCCCTCGCCGACGACGTGTACGAGCGGTTCGGCGCCGTCCATGTGCTCTGCAACAACGCGGGTGTCGGCTCGGGCGCCGAGGGCCGCATGTGGGAGCACGACCCGAACGACTGGGCGTGGGCCTTCGCGGTGAACGTGTGGGGCGTCCTCCACGGCGTCCAGGCGTTCGTACCGCGGATGCTCGCGGGCGGGCAGGCCGGTCACGTCGTCAACACCTCGTCGGGCGACGGCGGCATCGCGCCGCTGCCCACCGCCTCCGTGTACGCCGTCACCAAGGCGGCCGTCGTGACGATGACCGAGTCCCTGTACGCGCACCTGAGGGCCGAGCACGCGCGCGTGGGCGCCTCCGTGCTCTTCCCGGGCCCGCACATGCTGCGCACCGGACTGTGGGAGTCGCACCGCAACCGGCCCGCCCGGTACGCCAAGCAGAAGCCCCGCAGGACCCCGTACCGCAGCCTCGCGCAGTGGGAGTCCGCCATGAGGGCGGCGGGGAACGAGGTGCGGTTCACACCCGTCGAGGAGGTCGCCGGGCTGGTCGTGGACGGCATCCGCGCGGACCGCTTCTGGCTGCTGCCCGGCAGCGAGCACAGCGACGCACAGATCCGGGCGCGGGCGCGCTCCATGCTCGACCGCGCGAACCCGTCGTACCTCGAACGCTTCATCCTCGACTGACAGGGGCCGCCGTGACCGACCACGACCCGTACCTGATCATCTCCTCCGACTGCCACGCCGGGCTGCCCACCGAGGAGTACCGGCCCTACCTGGAAACTCGTTTCCACCGGGACTTCGACGAGTTCCTCGCGGGGCGCGACCGCCGCCGCGAGGAGATGACCCGGCTCGGCATCCGCAACGAGGCGTTCGCCGCCCGGTGGTTCCAGGACAACGAGGAGGGGCTGCGCGGAGGATGGGACACCGCGCGGCGCCTCAAGGAACTGGACGGCGACGGGGTGGCCGCCGAGGTGGTCTTCCCCGACGCCGACGCGGTGGACAGCCGCACGGCCGCGCCCTTCGGCGTGGGCCTCGGCCTCTCCGGCGACCAGGACCCCGAGCTGGGCATGGCGGGCGCGCAGGCGCACAACCGCTGGCTCGCGGACTTCGTGTCCGAGCACCCCGAGCGGCACTGCGGGGTGGCCTTGCTGCCCCTCACGGCGGAGACCGGCCGCGTCGTCGCGGAGGTGCACCGCGCCAGGGAGTCCGGTCTCGGGGCGCTGATGATCCCCTCCATGTGGGCCGGCAAGGAGCCCTACCACGACCGCCGTTACGACCCGGTGTGGGCCGCGGCGGCCGAGTGCGGGATGCCCGTCCTCACCCACTCCGGGGCCGCGCCGCGGCACGAGTACGGGGACCACCTGGGCATCTACGTCTCCGAAGTCACCTGGTGGCCGACGCGCCCGCTCTGGTTCCTGCTGTGGTCCGGGGTGTTCGAACGGCACCCGGGGCTGAGGTTCGGCGTGGCGGAGTCGGGCTGCTGGTGGCTGCCGAACCTGCTCTGGTTCATGGACCGCCTCTACCTGGGCGCGCACGGCGGCAAGAAACTCTCCCCCTTCGCCGAGCTGAAGCGGCCGCCCCACGAGTACCTGGACCGGCAGGTCTTCGTCTGCGCCACCAACACCAAACGGCGCGAACTGGCCCAGCGGTACGAGATCGGCGTGGACAACATCCTCTGGGGCAGCGACTTCCCGCACCCCGAGGGCACCTGGCCCGACACGCGCGCCTGGCTGAGGCGCACCTTCCACGACATCCCGGTGGGCGAGACGCGCCGCATGCTCGGGCTGGCGGCGGCGGAGGTCTTCGGCTTCGACGTGGAGCGGCTGACCCCGCTGGCCCGGCGCATCGGCCCGACCCCGGCGGACCTCGGCCAGAGCGACGACCAGGCCGCCGTGGAGGCCTCGTGGGCCCGCTCGCGCGAAGTGGGCCGCCACTGGCTGACCGGCGAGGACTTCCCGGCGCTGGGGGCGACCCCGTGAACGAGCGGTACACCGTGATCTCCGCGGACTGCCACGCGGGCGCGGACCTCCTGGACTACCGGCCCTACCTGGAGTCGCGGTACCACGACGACTTCGACACGTGGGCGGCCTCGTACGTCAACCCGCACGAGGACCTGCTCGCCGACACCGCCGACCGGAACTGGAACTCGGACCGGCGCCTCGCGGAGCTGGAGGCGGACGGGATCGTCGCGGAGGTCGTCTTCCCGAACACGATCCCGCCGTTCTTCCCGTCCGGCTCGCTGATGGCCCCGACACCCACGCGGGAGGAGTTCGAGCGGCGCTGGGCGGGCCTGCGGGCGCACAACCGCTGGCTGGCGGACTTCTGTTCGGCGGCTCCCGGCCGCCGGGCGGGCGTCTTCCAGATCCTCCTCAACGACGTCCAGGAGGCGGTGAGGGAGATCCGGTGGGCGGTGGCGGCGGGCCTGCGCGGCGGTCTGCTGCTCCCCGGCACGCCGCCGGGCTCGGGCCTGCCCGAGCTCCACTCCCGTGCCTACGACCCGATCTGGGGGGTGTGCGAGGAACTGGAGGTACCCGTCAACCACCACGCGGGCTCGGCGTCGCCGCCCCTGGGGGACGAACCGGCCGCACGTGCGGTCTTCATGGTCGAGACGACGTGGTTCTCCCACCGCGCCCTGTGGCACCTGGTCTTCGGCGGGGCCTTCCACCGTCATCCCGGGCTGAAACTGGTGCTGACCGAGCAGGGCTCGGGCTGGATCCCCGGCGTGCTCGACATGCTGGACTACTACCACGGCCGGCTGGTCGCGGCCGGCACGAAGGCGTCGACGGCGGAGTCGAGGTTCGGCGCGGGCCTGGCGGCTTCGATGGGCAAGCGCCCTTCGGAGGTGTGGCGCTCCAACTGCTTCGTCGGCGCGAGCTTCATGCGTCCGCACGAGGTGCCGCTGCGCGACCGCATCGGCCTCGGCAAGATCATGTGGGGGAGCGACTACCCGCACGACGAGGGGACCCACCCCTACACACGGGAGGCCCTCAGAGCCGCCTACGCCGGCGTGCCGCGTGAGGAGGTGGCGGCGATGGTCGGCGGCAACGCGGCCCGGCTGTACGGCTTCGACCCGGCCCTCCTGGACCCGATCGCCGCCAGGGTGGGCCCCACGGTGGCGGGGACCGCCGAACCCCTGACCGAGCCGCCGGGGGACGCGACGAGTCCCGTGTTCGCCTGGGGAGGCCGGGTACGGGTCTGGTGACGGGCGGCGCACCGGTCCGGCCCGGCGGCCAGGGGCGGTGCGCCGGAGGGCGCACCCGGGATGCCATCCTCACCCTGTGACGAAACCCATGCACCCCGAGCCCCACGGCGGCGATCTCGGCACCCGGCTGAACTGGCTGCGGGCCGCGGTCCTCGGCGCCAACGACGGCATTGTCTCCACCGCGGGCCTCGTGGTCGGCGTCGCAGGCGCGACGACGGACCGCTCGGCCCTGCTGACGGCCGGTCTGGCCGGGCTGCTGGCCGGATCCATGTCCATGGCGGTCGGCGAGTACGTCTCGGTCTCCACCCAGCGCGACTCGGAGAAGGCGGCGCTGGCCCTGGAGAGATGGGAGCTGAGGGAGCAGCCGGAGGCGGAGCTGGAGGAGCTGACCCAGCTGCTCCGGGAGCGCGGCCTGTCGCGGGAGGTGGCCCGCGAGGCGGCGGTCCAGCTCACGGAGCGGGACGCGCTGCGCGCCCACGCGCGCGTGGAACTCGGCATCAACCCCGACGAGCTGACCAACCCGTGGCACGCGGCGTGGGCGAGCTTCCTGGCGTTCACGGTGGGCGCCCTGCTGCCGCTGCTGGCGATCGTGCTGCCCCCGACGGGCTGGCGGATCCCGGTGACCGTGGTGTCCGTCCTGGCCGCGCTCGTGGTCACCGGCTGGACCAGCGCGAGCCTGGGAGCGGCCGAGCCGGGGCGGGCCGTGCTGCGGAACGTGGCCGGCGGGGCGCTGGCGATGGCGGTGACGTACGCGGCGGGCGCGCTGCTGGGCGCGACCGGGGTCTAGCCGTCCATGGGCGGAGACCACCGAACGCGCCCCCGCCCCGGCCATACTTGTCGGTAACAACCTCTAGCCTCAGCGGCCCGGCGGCCCTACGGTTCATCCATGCCGAACCTGCCCGATGTCGTGCTGTGGTCGATACCCGCCTTCGTGCTGCTCACCGTGATCGAGGCGGTGAGCTACCGGATCCATCCCGACGAGGACGCGGAGGGATACGACGCCAAGGACGCCGCGACCAGCATCAGCATGGGGCTCGGCAGCCTCTTCTTCGACTTCCTGTGGAAGATCCCGATCGTCCTGGTCTACGACGCGGTCTACGGGCTCACGCCGCTGCGCGTGCCCGTGCTGTGGTGGACGGTCCCGCTGATGCTTCTCGGGCAGGACTTCTTCTACTACTGGTCCCACCGCGGGCACCACGTCATCCGGATCCTGTGGGCATGCCACGTCGTGCATCACTCCAGCCGCAAGTTCAACCTGAGCACCGCGCTGCGCCAGCCCTGGACGTCCCTCACCGGCTGGCCCTTCTACGTCCCCCTGGTCGCCCTCGGCGTACACCCGGCCGCGCTGGCGTTCTGCTCCTCCACGAGCCTCGTCTACCAGTTCTGGATCCACACCGAGCGCATCGACACGATGCCCCGGTGGTTCGAGGCCGTCTTCAACACGCCGTCGCACCACCGGGTGCACCACGCGTCCCAGGGCGGTTACCTGGACCGGAACTTCGGCGGCATCCTCATCGTCTGGGACCGGCTCTTCGGATCCTTCGTCCCCGAGACGGAGCGGCCGGTGTACGGGCTCACCAAGAACATCACCACGCACAACCCGCTGAGGGTCGCCACGCACGAGTACGTGGCCATCGCCAAGGACGTCAGGGCGGCGCGCGGTTGGCGCGAGCGGGCCGGGCGGGTGTTCCGCGGGCCAGGCTGGGAGCCGGCACCGGCACCGGCACCGGCACCGGCCGCGGCCGTCGCCACGGCACCGGCCGTCGAGGAGCCTGCCGCATGAGCCCCCTGCGCGAGCGCCTCGCGCGCGTGACGTTCCTCGCGTTCGGGGCGGCCGCCGCCGTCGACCTCGGGTCCCTGGCCGCCGGCTACCACCCGGGGCACGTCCTGGCCAAGCCACTCCTGATGCCCCTGCTCGTCCTCCACGCGCGCGTGCGCGGCGGTCCGCGCCTCCTGATCGCGGCCCTGCTGCTCGGGTGGGGCGGCGACCTCCTGCTGATGTCCCACGCCGACGCCGCCTTCCTCGCGGGCATGGCCTCCTTCGCCGCGGGGCACGTCTGCTATCTCCTCCTCTTCCGGCGGTACGGCGCGCCGGGCCCGCAGCGCGCACGGCTCGCCGCCGCCTACGGCGTCGCCCTCGTCGTCCTCGTCGCCCTGCTGTGGCCCGGGCTCCCGGCCGGTCTGCGCGTCCCCGTCGCCGGCTACAGCCTGCTGCTGACCGCCATGGCGTACGGCGCCACCCGGCTCGGACCCGTCGCGGGCGCGGGCGGTGCGCTGTTCATGCTCTCCGACACCCTCATCGCCACCGGCGTCGCCGACTGGCCGCAGCTCCCGCGACCGGACTTCTGGGTCATGGCCACCTACGCGGCCGCGCAGACGCTGCTGGTGCGGGGCGCCCTCGACGGGCGACGGGAACCGGCGACGGGAGCCGCCGACGGCGTACGGCACGGCGAGCCCGTCCACCGCCCGACGGGGCGGTGAGAAGCCCGGACGGCAGTGCCGAGCGCCCGGAGCCGGCCGTCGACGCGCCCGCCACCGCGCATCAGGACCAGCGGATCGGCGGCGGCAGCGCCGTCAGCAGCCCCGACACCGCGACGACCAGGCACAGCGCCGCCACCTCCGCGCGCGCCGGGGAACAGGCGCTGAGCGGATCGGCGGCATGCCGAAGCCGCCGGCGCGCCATCAGGGCGAGCGTGGCGACGACGGCCACGAGCAGCAGCTTGGCCAGCAGGGCGCGGCCGTACGCCGTCGTCGTGAGCTGGCCGAGGATCGTGTCGGTGGGCATCCGGCGCAGCGAACTCCACACCCCCGTCGCGGTGATCGCGGCCAGCAGCACGGCCGCCACGCGCGCGTAGAGTCCCAGCAGCGCGGCGCCCGCCCCGGGGACGCCACGCCAGCGCCGCACCGTCCGCAGCACGGCCGGCAGACCCCCCGCCCACAGGGCCGCGCAGGTCAGGTGAACCAACGTCAGGCCCGAGCCGGTCAGTGCACCGTGCTCCGTCGTGGGATGGGCGCGCAGTGCCTCCGCGACGACCACCGCGGCCGGCGGCCACAGCCGCAGGGACGGCCGGCGCGAGAGGGCGCACACCCCCGCCGCCAGGAAGGCGTTGACCTCCAGGAGGGCCAGCGAGCCGTCCCTGGTGCGGTACAGCCCCCCGAGGTCGATCTGGTCGAGCCGGTCCGGGACCAGGTTGCCGGCGGCCACGACCGAGGCGAGCGCCAGCGCGGCCGCGAAACCCGCGACGGCCGCCCAGGGCGCCAGGCTGCGCGGCGCACCGGCCCGGGGCGCGTCCGGCACCCGGCGGACCAGCCGGGCGCAGAGGAACTCGCCCGCCGGCACGCACAGCGCCGCGAACAGGACCGTGCGCAGCAGGCCCGTGCCGCCGGCCCCGGGCGCGGCCGCCTCGCCCGTGTCCCGCAGTGCCGCCGAGGGACCCAGCAGGGGTATCAGGGCGGCGGCGCTCACGAGGGCGAGGACGGCGACGGCGCGCCGGGCCGACGGGTGAGGGAGGGCGGGGGAGAGCGGCGCGGGCACGGACGCCGCGCCGGCGCCCCCGCCGCCGGCTTCGGCCGGAGGTCGGATCGGGCTCACCCCAGGATCGTCACCAGTCGGCGCAGAACCGGGCAAGAGGATGAGAACAACTGGGATGGTGGCATTCCGCCCGGAGGTGTGCTTCCGGCCGTCCGGTGGCTCAGCCGCGGGGCGCGGCCGGCGCCCAGCGCGCCGGATCCTCCCCCCACCGCCCCGGTGGCCGCGCCCAGTTTGCCGGCCCGCCCTCGAAACGCGTCGCCGGCAGCGCGTACCGCAGCCGGCCCAGTACGCTGTCGGACTCCGTGAGCCAGGCGTCCGGGCCGTCGTACGCCGCCCGCGTGTCCCCCGGGGCCCGCACGGCCCCGTCCGTCAGCCAGGCGGCCGTGCGCGCCAGCGCCAGCCGTACGACCCGGGTCCCGCCCTCCCGGGTCTGCTCGGTGAGGGACCTCAGGACCGCCGCGGCCAGCAGATACCCGGTGCCGTGGTCGAGGGCCTGCGCCGGCAGGGCGCCAGGCCGGTCGGCCGACCCCTCGGTCACCGCGATGCCGGCGGCGACCTGCACCAGGCTGTCGAAGCCACGCCGCCCGCCCCAGGGACCGCACGCGCCCCACGCCGACAGCTGGGCGATGACGAGGCCGGGGCGCCGCTCGGCCAACTGCCCGGGAGACAGTCCCAGCCGGTCGAGCGCTCCGGGGCGGTATCCGCTGACGACCACGTCGGCCTGCGCCAGCAGCCCGTCGAACGTCCGCCGGTCCGCGGACGCCGTCAGATCGAGGAGCGCGGACCGCTTCCCGATGTCCATGTCGGCGTGCAGGTCGGGGAGTTCGCGTAGACGCGGGCTGTCGATCCGCAGCACGTCCGCGCCGAGCAGCGCCAGCGTGCGGGTGGCCGAGGGGCCGGCGATGACCCGGGTGAGGTCCAGTACGCGCAGGCCCGCCGCGGGCAGCAGCGGCTGTCCGGCGAGCGGTACGAGAGGTCGTACGGGGGCGTCGTCGAGCCGCTCACGGCCCACCAGGGGGTGTGCGGCGATCGCGCGCCCCTGCTCGTGCGCCGCCCACTCCGCCGGGGTGCGCAGCGCGACCGCGAGCCCTCCGGCCGCGTACACGCTCTCCTCCACCTCGGTCGCCGACCGCTCGGCGAGCGCCGGGGCCACGGTGTCCGGGGACGCGTCCGCCGCCAGCCCGAGGGCACCGAGCAGCCGCGCCCGGTGATGCGGATAGTTCGCGTGGGTGCGCACCCAGCCGTCCGCGGTGCGCCAGAACCGGGACAGCGGGGCGAAGGTGACGGGTGCGCGGCCGTCGACCAGCAGGTGCCGTTCGCTGTGGAAGGCAGTGGCCACGGCCCCGTCGTCCACCCGGACCCGGGGCACGGCCGGGAGCCCGGCCCGCCGCGCGCCCCATTCGGCGGCCGCCAGGGCGCAGGCCCCGACACAGGCCCTCGCCACCTCCCGCACGGGCAGGCGCGAGGGCAGTGCCCCGTCCCGCACGACGACCGAGATCCCCGGCAGCAGAGCGGGATCCCCGCCCAGTGCCGCCCATGCCATGTCCATATCCGTCATGGGGGCACTATGCAGGGTGTACCGGATCAACACGGCTGCCGGGGCCGGGCGGTGGCCCGGCCCCGGCAGCGGCCGGTCCGTCGTTCCGGCGGGGGCCGTCCTTACCTGGTCACGGCCTTCAACGCGTCCACGGTGCCCCAGCCGTAGAACCCGTTGCGGTTCTTCGAGCCCTGGCACACCGCGTCGACCTTGCCGTCGGAGTCGATGTCGTACGGATCCGTGCACGGTGTGGGGTCGGCCTCGGCGTAGAGCAGTGCCTTCACCAGGGCCGCGGAGGCGTGCGGGTGCGTCGACTTGATGAGCGCGGCCACTCCCGCGGCGTGCGGGGACGCCATCGACGTGCCCGCCATGTAGCCCCACCTGCCGCCGGGCAGCGGGCCGAGGATCAGACCGCTGGTGGCAGGCGGTGCGGGGGTCTGGTAGCGGGTGGCGTCGCCGCCGGGTGCGGCGACGTCGATGACGCCGAGGCCGTAGTTGGAGAACGACGACTTGATGCCCTTGGCACCCGTCGCGGCGACGGTCACCACACCCGGCAGCTGGGTCGGTATGTCGAAGCACCGGTGCGGGTCGATCACCCGGTCGCTCGGCGTGCCGTCGTTCGGGGAGACCGGGTCGGTGATCGAGTCCGCGTCCAGGTCGTAGTTCTCGTTGCCGGCGGCCGCGACGTTCACCGTGCCCTTGCGCTCCGCGTACAGCGAGGCCCGGGTGATGGCGTCGACGAGCGCCTTCTGGTCCGGGTCGTCGGTGCAGTTGAAGTACCAGGGGTCGGTGTAATAGCTGTTGTTGGTGACGTCGACGTGGTGCTCGGCCGCCCACACGAAGCCGCACACCACGGCCTCGGTGTAGAAGTAGCCCGCCGTCGTGGCCACCTTGATCCCGGCGACCCTCACCCCGGGGGCGACCCCGGTGATCCCGACGCCGTTCTTGGCGCCCGCGATCTCCCCCGCCACGTGCGTGCCGTGCGGGCTCTCCGACGCGCTCGGCCGCCAGGCCCCGTCGGTCGTGTCCGGTTTGCCCGACACGCAGTTGACGGACGCGTCGCGGTCGAAGTTCGGCGCGATGTCCGGGTGCGTGTCGTCGACGCCCGTGTCGATGACGGCGACCGTGACGTCCCGGCTGCCGAGCGTCTTCTCGTGCGCCTTGTCCGCCTTGATGGCGGGCAGGTCCCACTGCAGCGGCTCCAGCGGGTCCTGCCCGTCGGTGGCGCGGGCGCTCGCGGCCTCCGCGGAGGTGAGCACCTTCGGCGTGCCGACGTCGGTCGTCGACTGTGCGGGAAGCGGTGCGTGGCGGGTGGCTCCCGCCGACTGCACCCCGCGCACCGTGCGGATGGTCCTGGCGAAGTCGGGGTTCGAGGAGTGGACGACGATCACGCCGATCCGGTCGTACGAGATCACGATCGTGCCGCCCGCGTCGGCGATCGCCTTCTTCACGTGTGCGGAAGGGCCGTGGCCGGGGCGGACGTTGACGACGTAGCTGAGCGAGGCGGCGTCCGCCGTCGTGGCCTTCGGGGCCGCCTGGGCCGCCGACGCGGTGGCGTTCGGCAGGAAGGCGAAGGCGGTCGCCATGGCCATGCCCAGCGGTAGGGCGACGAGACGGCGTGAGCGCTTGCGCGGCGCTGTCATGGAGGTCTCCAGTTCGTTCGCGAGAGCAGCGGTACGGGCCGTGCGGAAGCCCGATGAACGGGCCCGTGCGGCTACTTGACCGCCCGCAGGGCGTTGACGACGCCGAAGCCGTAGAAGCCGTTGACGCGCTTGCCGCCCAGGCAGGTCGCGTCCACGACGCCGTCGCCGTTGCCGTCGTAGGGCTCGCTCGGGCAGCCCGGGTTGTCCGCCTGCGCCTTGAGGAGCCACTGCAGCTGGGCCGGCGTCGCCCACCGGTGCGTGGACTTCAGCAGCGCGGCCACGCCCGCGGCGTGCGGGGACGCCATCGAGGTGCCCTGGAGGAAGCCGTACTGGCCGCCCGGCATCGTGGAGAGGATGCGGCCGTTGGCCGACGGCGTGTCCGGGATCTGGTACTTGTCGCCGCCCGGCGCCGCGACGTCGATCACGCCGTCGCCGTAGCTGGAGTAGTAGGACTTGGTGCCCTTGACCCCGGTCGCGCTGACCGTGACGACGCCCGGCAGCTGGGTGGGCACGTCGAAGCACTCGTGCGGGTCGACGGTGCGGGTCACCGCGGTCGAGTCGTCGGGGCTGGAGTCGTCGACCAGGGCGTGGGAGTCGAGGTCGTCGTTGGAGTTGCCCGCGGAGGCGACGTTGAGGGTGCCCTTGCGCTGGGCGTACAGCTGGGCCCGGTTGACCGCGTCGACGATGGCCCGCTGGTCCGGGTCGTCCATGCAGTTGTACAGCCACGGGTCGACGTAGTAGCTGTTGTTCGTGATCTCGACGCCGTGGTCGGCGGCGAACACGAACGCGCACACGACGCTCTCGGGGTAGAACAGCTCGTTGACCGGGTCGGCGACCCTGATGCCGGCGACCTTGACGCCCGGGGCGACACCCGCCACGCCGATGCCGTTGCGGGCCGCCGCGATCTCACCGGCGACGTGCGTGCCGTGGTAGTGGTCGGGGCTCGCGGGCCGCCAGGCGCCGTACGAGGTGTCCGCCTTGCCTCCGACGCAGCTCGCGGACTGCGACGCGGAGAAGTTCGGGGCGAGGTCGGGGTGGGTGTCGTCGACGCCGGTGTCGATGACGGCGACCGTGACGTCACGGCTGCCCGGGTTGATCTGCGCGGCCTTGTCGGCGCCTATGGCGCGCAGGTCCCACTGGTCGGCCTCCAGGGGCTCGCTCTCGCCGGCGGAGGCCGACGCGCTCGTGATCTCCGCGGCCTCCGACTTCGTCAGATACTGCGCGGCCCCTTCGTCCGTCGTGCCCGCGGCCGTCAGCGGCGCGGTCCGGGTCGCGCCCGCGGACTGTACCCCGCGGACAGTCCGGAGGGTCTTGGCGAAGTCCGGGTTCGAGGAGTGGACGACGAAGACGCCAATCTTGCCGTACGTCACCACGATGCTGCCGCCGGCCGCCTCTATCGCCCGACGCACCGTTGTGATCGTGTGACGGTCCGTGCCGGTGTTGACGACATAGGCGAGAGCGGGACCGTCCGCGGTCTGAGCGGTCTGAGCGGTCTGAGAGGTGGTGGCGGTGCGCGGGGCGGCCGAGGCGGCACTCGGCAGGAAGCCCAGCGAGGCGGTGAGCGACAGCACGACGGGCACGGCGAGGGCGAGCCGACGTCTGGAGGGCAGATGAGCCATGGGGTCTCCACATCATCCGGAAACGTGAACGAGCCGGAGCGCGGGTGGCGTCCGGCAGGTACATGACGGGTGGTGCAGGGCGAAGCTATCTGCCGTTACGGCTGGCCATCAATGACTTTCGGCGATGACTTTCGGCGAGGGCGGAGAAGAAACGAACCGCGTTGAACCGGTCCCCGCGTCGCGCCGTGAACGTTGTGCAGGGAGCAGGGAGACGATCGAAGCTCCCTGCCGGATCACTTATCAGAGCACTACCGTCGCACTCGGTGATGTGATCCAGGTCACCGTGGGGTCATACCGCGCGCCCGCACCGACCCGCCCCGGCGGCGAGGCTCACTCACCGCCGACCACCGCCGTCACCGCACCCGCAACGCGAGGAGACACCGTGGCAACCGACGCACCACCCCCTTCGACGACGACACAGAGCCTTCCGTCGGCCGAGGAGTTCATCTCGGTCCAGGAGAGCGCCGAATTCGGTGAACTGCGCCGTACTTACCGCTCGTTCGCCTTCCCGCTGACCGTGGCGTTCAGCGTCTGGTACTTCCTCTACGTCCTGCTGTCGATCTACGCGAGCGACTTCATGGGCACCAAACTCTTCGGCAATGTCAACGTCGCCCTGATGCTGGGCCTCGCCCAGTTCCTCACCACGTTCCTGATCGCCTGGTGGTACGCGCGGCACGCTGCCGCCAAGCTCGACCCCAAGGCGGAAGCCATCAAGTCCCGCATGGAGGGCGACGCATGAGCCACGCATTCACTCTGGCCGCCGGCGCTGCCAGCGAGCACAGAGGGCTGATCATCAGCCTGTTCTCGCTGTTCGTCGTCGCGACCCTCGTCATCACCGTCTGGGCGGGCCGCCAGACCAAGGACGCGTCCGACTTCTACGCGGGCGGCCGTCAGTTCAGCGGTTTCCAGAACGGTCTCGCCGTCGCCGGCGACTACATGTCCGCGGCGTCCTTCCTCGGCATCGCGGGCGCGATCGCCCTCTTCGGATACGACGGTTTCCTCTACTCCATCGGATTCCTGGTCGCCTGGCTGGTGGCCCTGCTCCTGGTCGCCGAGCCGCTGCGCAACTCCGGCCGCTACACCATGGGCGACGTGCTGGCCTACCGCATGCGCCAGCGCCCGGTCCGCACCGCGGCCGGCACCTCCACGATCGTCGTGTCGATCTTCTACCTGCTCGCCCAGATGGCGGGCGCGGGCGTCCTGGTCTCGCTGCTCCTCGGCATCACCAGCGACGGCGGCAAGATTGGCATCGTCGCCCTGGTCGGCGTCCTGATGATCGTGTACGTCACCATCGGCGGCATGAAGGGCACCACCTGGGTGCAGATGGTCAAGGCCGTCCTGCTGATGGCCGGTGCGCTGCTGCTGACCTTCCTGGTGATGGTGAAGTTCAACTTCAACATCTCGGACCTGCTCGGCAAGGCCGCCGACAACAGCGGCAAGGGCGCCGCGTTCCTGGAGCCCGGCCTCAAGTACGGCGCCACCAGCATGACCAAGCTGGACTTCATCTCGCTCAGCATCGCCCTGGTGCTCGGCACCGCCGGCCTGCCGCACATCCTGATCCGCTTCTACACCGTGCCCACCGCCAAGGCCGCCCGTAAGTCCGTGATCTGGGCGATCGGCCTCATCGGCGCCTTCTACCTGATGACCCTCGCCCTCGGCTTCGGCGCCGCCGCGCTGATCAAGCCGGACGAGATCATCAACTCCAACAAGGCGGGCAACACGGCCGCACCCCTGCTCGCCCTGCACCTGGGCGGCGTCGACTCCACCTGGGGCGCGATCCTGCTGTCCACCATCTCGGCGGTCGCCTTCGCCACGATCCTCGCGGTCGTCGCGGGTCTGACCCTGGCCTCGTCCTCGTCGTTCGCGCACGACATCTACGCGAACGTCATCAAGAAGGGCGCCGCCACCGAGAAGGAAGAAGTGCGCGCGGCCCGCCTGTCCACGGTCGGGATCGGCGCCGTCTCCATCGTCCTGGGCGCCCTCGCCCGTGAGATCAACGTGGCGGGCCTGGTCGCCCTCGCCTTCGCGGTCGCCGCGTCCGCCAACCTGCCGACGATCCTCTACAGCCTCTTCTGGAAGAGGTTCACCACTCAGGGCGCGCTGTGGTCGATCTACGGCGGTCTGATCACCGCGGTCGGCCTGGTGCTGTTCTCCCCGGTGGTCTCCGGCAAGCCGACGTCGATGTTCCCGGACGCCGACTTCCACTGGTTCCCGATGAACAACCCGGGTCTCATCTCGATCCCGGTCGGCTTCCTGCTGGGCTGGCTCGGCTCGCTCCTGTCGAAGGAGGAGCCGGACACCGCCAAGTACGCGGAGCTGGAGGTCCGGTCCCTGACCGGCACCGGAGCGCACTGACGGCTCCCCGGCGGCGGTCGCCTGGCCACGGTCCGTGCCGACGGCCGCGTCGTGGGGACCCACGACGCGGCCGTCGGCATATTCCTCGGGATCAGGCCGGTGCCGATGCCGGTGTCGTCACGTAGGCTCTCAGAAGTTGGCTTCGGGTGATCCGCGACGCGGGAGGGAACCCACGTGCTCATCGACACCTACGGTCGGGTGGCGACCGACCTGAGGGTCTCACTGACGGACCGGTGCAATCTGCGGTGTACGTACTGCATGCCCGAGGAGGGCCTGCAGTGGCTGTCCAAGCCGGACCTGCTGACGGACGACGAGATCGTCCGCCTGATCGGCATCGCGGTCACGACCCTCGGCATCACGGAGGTCCGCTTCACGGGAGGCGAGCCCCTGCTGCGCCCCGGCCTGGTCGGCATCGTGGAGCGGGTGGCCGCGCTGCGGCCGCGCCCCCAGATGTCGCTCACGACGAACGGCATCGGCCTGGGCCGCACGGCGGCGGCGCTGAAGGCGGCGGGCCTGGACCGGGTCAACGTCTCGCTGGACACCCTGCGCCCCGATGTGTTCCGGGCCCTCACCCGTCGCGACCGGCACCGGGACGTCCTCGACGGCCTCCGGGCGGCCCGCGAGGCGGGCCTGACCCCGGTCAAGGTCAACTCCGTCCTGATGCCCGGCCTGAACGACGACGAGGCTCCCGACCTGCTCGCCTGGGCGGTCGAGCACGACTACGAACTCCGCTTCATAGAGCAGATGCCCCTGGACGCCCAGCACGGATGGAAGCGCGAGGGCATGGTCACCGCGGGGGACATCCTGGCCTCGCTGCGGACGCGCTTCGAGCTGAGCCCCGAGGGCGCCGACGAGCGGGGCTCCGCCCCGGCCGAGCGCTGGGTCGTCGACGGCGGCCCGCACCGCGTGGGCGTGATCGCCTCGGTCACCCGCCCGTTCTGCGCCGCCTGCGACCGTACCCGGCTGACGGCCGACGGACAGATCCGCACCTGCCTGTTCGCCACCGAGGAGACCGACCTGCGCGCGGCACTGCGCTCCGGCGCCCCGGACGAGGAGATCGCCCGCGTCTGGCGGCTCGCCATGTGGGGCAAGAAGGCGGGCTCGGGGCTGGACGACCCGTCGTTCCTGCAGCCCGACCGGCCGATGTCGGCGATCGGCGGCTGAGCCGGCGCCCGCCGCGGACCGCCGGTCCCGGACGTACGTCCGGGACCGGCGGGCCCGTTCGGTGCGGGCGGCCCGGGGCCCGTGGGTCAGCCCGTCCCGGGCTCGTGCGGCTCCCGCGATCCGGCGTGCTGCGGGGACTCCCACTCCGCCAGCGGCACGACGTCCTTGAGGAACCCGCGCACGCCCAGGAACCGGGACAGGTGCTCGCGATGCTCCTCGCAGGCGAGCCATGTCTTGCGGCGTTCGGGCGTGTGCAGCTTCGGGTTGTTCCAGGCCAGGACCCATACGGCGGCGGCGCGGCAGCCCTTCGCGGAGCAGAACGGGGAGGGCGCGGCGGAGCCGGGGGCGTTCACCATCACCCCCCGACCCTAACGCCCGCCGCTTCGGGGCGGGCGCGCGGTGAGGGGTGCTGCGGGGGACGTTCGACACGTGACACCACGCGGCGTCCAAAAGGCGACGCCGGGCAGCCACGGGGGGAGCTGCCCGGCGTCGGTCCGTCGCTCCGACGGGGGATGCGGAGCGCGTACGAAGTATGTCATGGGTAGCCCCGTGCCCGGCAGCGGAACAGCATGATTGATCTGAGCTTTTCTTGAGCTTCGCGCGGGGCCTGGTTCCGTTTCCCGGCGCCCCGCCCCGGTCAGGTCCGCTCGCGCGGCTGGCCCGGCATGCCGGCCGCGCGCCCGGCCGGGGCGTCCCCCTGGTCGCGTTCCGGGTCCGGTTCCGTGGAGCCGCCCGGGGCTCCACCCGGGCGGGGGGCGGCTTCCGCGGAGGGCTGCGTGAGCATCGGACGCAGCGGCACGGTGACGAACGTCGACGGGAGCGACGGCGCGTTCTCCCGTCCGGCGTTGGCGATGACGACGGCGACGTAGGGCAGGGCGGCACCCAGCACCAGCGCGATGACGGCGACCGGCCGCTCCACGTTCCACAGGGTGGCCGCGAGGATCACCGACACGGTGCGGACGCTCATCGAGATGACGTAGCGGCGCTGCCGGCCGCGGACGTCCTCCGCCAGCCCCTGCCGGGCACCCGTGATCCGGAATACCTGGGCGTTACCCCCGCTTCTGGGCTTCCGCATCACACTCCACCGCCCGCTTGCCTCGGACTTTCCCCGGCCCGTACCTGGTCCGTACCCGGCCAGGACCTGGGCCCGAACATGTTCCACGTTACGCCGCGCCTGCGCAGCCCACGAGACCGGGGCAGGCGCGGCGTGGGCGGAGGCGCTGCGCGATCCCGCGTACGGAGGACTCGGCATGCGCCGTACGACGGACGGCCCGAGACTGGGCGTACTGCTCACGTCGAGCCGTACGAGGAGGCGGTCATGGGCTGGTTGTGGGCGATCATCGTCGGATTCGTGCTCGGTTTGCTGGCCAAGCTGATCCTGCCGGGCAAGCAGCACAGCCCGCTGTGGCTCACCACCCTCATGGGTGTGATCGGAGGCATCGTCGGCAACGCGGTCGCGCGGGCCCTCGGTGTCGCGGCCACCCCGGGCATCGACTGGAGCCGCCACGGCCTGCAGCTCGCCGCGGCGGTGCTCTTCGTCTTCCTCGGCGAGATGGCGTACATGTCGACGAAGGGCAGCGGCGGACACCGGGGGCGGGCCTGAAGGCGCGAACGGAGGGGGCGACCCCGTGCGGGACCGCCCCCTCCGTTCGCGCCAGAGCGCCTCAGGCGCCCGTGACCTCCACCGCGGCCAGGTTCTTCTTGCCGCGGCGCAGCACCAGCCAGCGCCCGTGCAGCAGCTCCTCCTTGGCCGGGACGGTGTCCTCGGCCGTGACCTTCGCGTTGTTCACGTACGCGCCGCCCTCCTTCACCGTGCGCCGCGCGGCCGACTTGCTGGGCACTAGGCCCACCTCGGCGAACAGGTCCACCACCGGGGCGAGTCCCCCGACCCGGGCGTGCGGCACCTCCGAGAGGGCCGCCGCCAGCGTCCTCTCGTCGAGCTCGGCCAGCTCGCCCTGGCCGAAGAGCGCCTTGGACGCGGCGATCACGGCGGCCGTCTGCTCCGCGCCGTGCACGAGCGTCGTCAGCTCCTCGGCCAGCGCACGCTGCGCCGCACGGGCCTGCGGGCGTTCCTCGGTCTGCTGCTCCAGCTCCTCCAGCTCCTCGCGGGACCTGAAGGACAGGATCCGCATGTACGTCGAGATGTCGCGGTCGTCCACGTTCAGCCAGAACTGGTAGAACGCGTACGGCGTGGTCATCTCCGGGTCGAGCCAGACGGCGCCGCCCTCCGTCTTGCCGAACTTGGTGCCGTCGGCCTTGGTCATCAGCGGTGTCGCCATGGCGTGCACGGCGGCGTCGGGCTCCAGCCTGTGGATCAGGTCCAGGCCCGCCGTGAGGTTGCCCCACTGGTCGCTGCCGCCCTGCTGGAGTGTGCAGCCGTACCTGCGGTAGAGCTGCAGGAAGTCCATGCCCTGCAGGATCTGGTAGCTGAACTCCGTGTAGCTGATGCCCTCGGAGGACTCCAGGCGCCGGGCGACCGAGTCCTTCGTCAGCATCTTGTTGACACGGAAGTGCTTGCCGATGTCCCGGAGGAACTCGATCGCGGACAGTCCCTGCGTCCAGTCGAGGTTGTTGACCATCACCGCTGCGTTCTCCCCCTCGAAGGAGAGGAACGGCTCGATCTGGCGGCGCAGCTTCTCGACCCAGCCGGCCACCGTCTCCGGAGCGTTCAGCGTGCGCTCCGCGGTCGGGCGCGGGTCCCCGATCAGGCCCGTCGCGCCGCCCACCAGCGCCAGCGGCCGGTGCCCCGCCTGCTGCAGCCGACGCAGGGTGAGCACCTGCACCAGGTGCCCCACGTGCAGCGACGGCGCCGTCGGGTCGAAGCCGCAATAGTAGGTGACGGGACCGTCCGCGAGCGCCTTGCGCAAAGCCTCCTCGTCGGTGGACAGGGCGAACAGCCCGCGCCACTTCAGCTCGTCGACGATGTCCGTCACGGTTCTCGTGTCTCCTCGGGTGGTCCTCGGCCATCGGGTGACAGCCGACTACGAGGTTATACGCCCTGGCTGACAGAGCTCATGTTGAAATCGGGGACGCGCACCGGGGGCATCGCGGCCCGTGTGAACCAGTCGCTCCACTCCCGCGGCAGCGTCTTCTCCGTGCGGCCCGCCTCACTGGCGCGGCCCAGCAGATCGACGGGGGACTCGTTGAAGCGGAAGTTGTTGACCTCGCCGGTGACCTCGCCGTTCTCCACCAGGTAGACGCCGTCCCGGGTCAGGCCGGTGAGCAGCAGGGTCGCCGGGTCGACCTCGCGGATGTACCACAGGCAGGTCAGCAGCAGCCCGCGCTCGGTACGCGCGACCATCTCCTCCACAGACCGGTCGGCACCGCCGTCCAGGATCAGGTTCCCGATCGACGGGGTGAGCGGCAGGCCGGTCAGGGCCGCACTGTGCCGGGTGGTCGTCAGGTGCTTCAGCTCGCCGCCGCCGATCCACTCCGTGGCCTTCAGCGGCAACCCGTTGTCGAACACCGAGGCATCGTCGCCGGAGGCGTGCGCGATGACGAAGGGCGCCGTCTCCAGGCCGGGCTCGTGCGGATCGCTGCGCAGGGTCAGCGGCATCTCCGAGAGCCGCTCGCCGACGCGCGTGCCGCCGCCGGGCTTGCTGAAGACCGTGCGGCCCTCCGCCGCGTCCCGGGCCGCCGCCGACCACATCTGGTAGATCAGCAGATCGGCGACCGCGGTCGGCGGCAGCAGCGTCTCGTAACGGCCCGCCGGCAGGTCGATCCTGCGCTCCGCCCAGACCAGCCGCCGGGCCAGTTCCGCGTCCAGCGCCGCCGGGTCGACGTCCTTGAAGTCCCGGGTGGAACGTCCCGCCCATGCCGAGCGCCGGTGGTCCGGCGACTTCGCGTTGAGCTCCAGCGTGCCGCTCGGCTGGTCATGGCGCAGGCGCAGCCCGGTCGACGTGCCGACGTACGTCGACACGAGCTCGTGGTTGGCGAAGCCGTACAGCTCCCGGCCGCCCGCACGCGCGCGTGCGAACGACTCGCCGAGCGCCGGCGCGAAGTCCGCGAAGACGGCCGACGAGGTCTCGGCGGGCGCCTGAGTGAAGTCCGGCGCCTCGGGCACGCCCGTGACCAGCGGTTGCGCGTCCTCGGCGGGACCGGCGGAGCGCGCGGCGGCCTCCGCCGCCCGGACGAGCGGTTCCAGTTCGTCGGCGGTGACGGCCGAGCGGGAGACGACGCCGGACGCCGTGCCCTGTGCTCCGCCGACGGTCGCGATGACGGTGAGGGTGCGCCCGCGCGTGACACCGTTCGTGGTCAGCGCGTTGCCCGCCCACCGCAGATTGGCGGTGGAGCGCTCGTCGGCGATCACCACACAGCCGTCCGCCCGGGACAGTGCGAGGGCCCGCTCGACGATCTCGTGCGGCTTGTGCGTACGCGCGGTCATCGGCCGGCCTCCTGGGTGGTGTTCGGACTGTGCTTTCCCGGGGGGCGACCCCCGGACCCCCGGCCGGCCCTGGAGCTGGCGGTCATCGCCCGGCCTCCTGCGTGGTGTTGAGGATGTTGACGCCGCGGAAGAGGGCCGACGGGCAGCCGTGCGAGACGGCCGCGACCTGGCCCGGCTGGGCCTTGCCGCAGTTGAAGGCGCCGCCGAGGACGTACGTCTGCGGACCGCCGACGGCCGCCATCGAGCCCCAGAAGTCGGTGGTCGTCGCCTGGTAGGCGACATCGCGCAGCTGACCGGCGATCCGGCCGTTCCTGATCTTGAAGAACCGCTGACCGGTGAACTGGAAGTTGTACCGCTGCATGTCGATCGACCAGGAGCGGTCCCCGACGACATAGATTCCGCGGTCCACCCCGCCGATCAGGTCCTCGGTGGACAGCCCCGCCGGATCCGGCCGCAGCGACACGTTCGCCATGCGCTGCACCGGCACATGCGAGGGCGAGTCGGCGTAGGCGCACCCGTTGGACCGCTCGAAGCCGGTCAGCCTGGCGATGCGCCGGTCCAGCTGGTAGCCCACGAGCCTGCCGTCCTTGACCAGGTCCCAGGACTGGGCCTCGACGCCCTCGTCGTCGTAGCCGATCGTCGCGAGCCCGTGCTCGGCGGTGCGGTCCCCGGTGACGTTCATCAGCTCGGAGCCGTATCGCAGCCTGCCCAGCTTGTCGAAGGTGGCGAAGGAGGTACCCGCGTACGCCGCCTCGTACCCCAGCGCCCGGTCCAGCTCGGTGGCGTGGCCGATGGACTCGTGGATGGTCAGCCACAGGTTGGACGGGTCGACGACCAGGTCGTACACCCCCGCATCGACGCTCGGCGCACGCATCTTCTCGGCGAGCAGCTCCGGCATCCGCGCCAGCTCCCGGTCCCAGTCCCAGCCGGTGCCCGTCAGATACTCCCAGCCGCGGCCGACCGGCGGCGCGAGGGTGCGCATCGAGTCGAACTCGCCGGTGGACTCGTCGACCGAGACCGCGGTGAGCTGCGGGTGCAGCCGTACCCGCTGCTGGGTGGTCACGGTCCCGGCGGTGTCGGCATAGAACTTGTTCTCGTGGACGGTCAGCAGGGAGGCGTCCACGTGGTCGACGCCCTCGGCCGCGAGCAGCCGCGCGCTCCAGTCGGCCAGCAGTCCCGTCTTCTCCCCGTCGGGCACGGTGAAGGGATCGATCTCGTACGAGGAGACCCATGTCCGGTCGGCGTGCACCGGCTCGTCCGCCAGCTCCACCCTCTCGTCCGACCCGGCCGCCCGGATCACCTGCGCCGACAGCTCGGCCATCGCCACCGCCTGCGAGGCGACCGCGGCGGCGGCGTCCGCGGTGAGGTCGACACCGGAGGCGAATCCCCAGGTGCCGCCGTGCACGACCCGGACCGCGTACCCGAGGTCGGTCGTGTCCGACGAACCGGAGGGCTTGCCGTCGCGCAGCCGCCAGGACGCGCTGCGCACCCGCTCGAACCGGAAGTCCGCGTGCTCGGCCCCCAGTGACCGTGCGCGTGCCAGCGCGGCGTCGGCCAGGGCCCTGAGGGGGAGCGCCAGGAATGACTGATCGACTTCATGGGGCACGAGTGGGATTCCCTTCGGGGGGCTCGCGTGTGTGGACCGTCGCAGGCAGTGAATCATGTCTCAGCGGCCGGGTTCCCGGGGACGCCGCGGCACCCCACTTCTCCACGCCGTATCAGGCGAAAACGCCGGCGGAAGCGTCCTGCCGGGGCAGTGGGCTGGCTCAGCCGCGTGACGCGTCCCGAGGCGCGTGACGTCGAGGCGCGCCGGGGCGGGCGGGCGGACACCGGCCGAGGAAGCGGCGGACCCGAGCGGACCATTGGCTCTCCGACTGCTTCGGCCGCCGCCCGGGAGCTGGCGATCGTGCTCCGTCACCAGGACCGCGACGAGGAGGCCCGGCGCCTCATGCCGTCGGTGGCCGCCGACGACGAGGCGACGGGCCTGGGCACCGACGCTTCCGCGTCCGCGTACGCGCAGATGCTCAGCACCTTGGCCTACACCGCCGCCCGGGGCGGGCAGCGGGCCGAAGCCCCGGCGGTGATCGAGGAGGCCCGCCGCGCCGTCCGCCGCAGGCCGGATTCTGCGAACTCTGCGGGCAGACCGCAAAGATCAAGGTCCAGGTCCACCGGGTCCATAGACTCGCAGACCTCGACCGGCTCGGGCAGACTCGCCTGTGACCGGGCGGTTCTCATGGCCGGGAAGCGACGCGAGACCCTTGCCGTCTGGCTGTCCTGCCACGAAGATCACGCCGATCGGCCCGGACTGGGCCCGGCCGGTTCCGGCCGCACTACGGTGGAGTCATGTCCAGCAAACGGCACACCGGGCGCAAGAGCGGCAAGAACAAGAGCGGGGCGCGCACGCCCCGGCCCACCTCCGCGTTCCGCCCGAGCGGGCCCCCGCCCCCGGCCGCCTGCGCCGAGGAGGCGCGGGAGTGCGAGGAACTGGCGGAGCGGCACCCCGAGGACCGCGAAGAGCTGCTGATGGAGGCCGCCGACGCCTGGAGCGAGGCGGGCGAGTGCGACCGCGCCGTCGCCGTCTACGAGCGGCTGCTGGACCCGCAGGGCGGTGGCTGCGCGGAACCGGACCTGGTGGACGCCTGTCGGATCGGCGCGCTGTGGGAGGCCGGACGGGAGGAGGAGGCCCGGGGTGCCGCCGCCGCGTTCCGGCGG
>NZ_JBHUDX010000046.1:3341-24879 GCF_042678285.1 Streptomyces caeni | reverse complement strand
ACCCCGGGCACGCCGGTGCCTGGAACTTCGTCGCCGAGGCCGTCGAGGCGTTCGACGGCGCGGCCGCGGCCGCCGAGTGGTACACGGCCGGCGTCACCCACGCGCTCGGCGCTGGGGCGCCCGTGACGGTGGACGCGGTGGAGAGGAACCCGCAGCACTTCGACGTCGAGACGCTCGTCGTCGGCCGCCACCGGGTCCGGCGGCTGCTCGGTGAGCCTCACGACGACTGGGACGAGGCGGCCGACGCACTGCACGAGCGGCGCTCCTCCCTCGTCCCCGGCCGGGTGCGGCCGCTGGACGAACTGCACGATCCGCTCTGGGCCAAGCGGCTGGACGAGGAGGGTCCCGAGGCGTTCGAGGACGAGCTCGGCGAGCTGGCGGACCGGCTGGCGGCTGTGGGCCCTGATCGCCGTGCCCCCGTAGGCCGGGCCGATCTGCGGACGGCGTGCGTCCTGTACTGGCCGCAAGAGGAGTTCGCCGCGCTGCTGGAGCGCTGGCCGAAGGCGGCCGGCGCCTACGGCGACGACCACGCCGATCACCTGCGGCAGGTCGAACGGACCCTGCGGCAGCAGTCGGAGGAAGGCGCCACACGGCTGACGGTCGGCCGGGCGACACTGGCAGAACTGGAGACGTACGCGAAGACCGGCCACGGATCCCCCGACGCCCCCGCGACCCGGTCCGCGTACGCGGCCGAACTCGCCCGCGCGGGCCGGGCGACCGACTGGCCCCCGCCCCGCAACGGCCCGTGCTGGTGCGGTTCGGGGCGCAAGTACAAGAAGTGCTGCGGGAACCCCGCGCTGGCGGTGTGAACGGACGGCGGGCGTGTGACGCCGGAACGGCACGGCGGACCGATCCGGGCGTCGACTGCAGGAATCCGACAGGCGTCGACTGTAGGAATCCGACAGCGAGTCCCGTACGCCACTGTCGGTGCCCGATTGCCCGCGCGGCGATCGGTACCGATAGGTTTCAGGCGAAGGCGCCTGCCCAGCAGGGGTTCCAGACCGCTATCGAAAGGGTGATCCGTTGAGCCGCTCGGTTCTCGTCACAGGAGGCAACCGGGGCATCGGCCTCGCCATCGCCCGCGCGTTCGCCGACGCCGGCGACAAGGTCGCGATCACATACCGCTCGGGTGAGCCGCCGGAGGGTTTCCTCGCGGTCAAGTGCGACATCACCGACACCGAGCAGGTGGAGCAGGCATACAAGGAGATCGAGGCCGAGCACGGCCCCGTCGAGGTCCTCATCGCCAACGCCGGCGTCACCAAGGACCAGCTCCTGATGCGTATGGCGGAGGAGGACTTCACCTCGGTCGTCGAGACCAACCTGGTCGGCACCTTCCGCGTCGTCAAGCGGGCCAACCGCGCCATGCTGCGCGCCAGGAAGGGCCGCGTGGTGCTGATCTCGTCGGTGGTGGGGCTGCTCGGCGCCGCCGGGCAGTCGAACTACGCCGCCTCCAAGGCCGCGCTGGTCGGCTTCGCGCGCTCCCTCGCCCGCGAGCTCGGCTCACGCGACATCACCTTCAACGTCGTCGCTCCCGGCTTCGTCGACACGGCCATGACCCGGGTGCTCACCGACGAGCAGCGCGAGGCCATCCTGGCGCAGGTGCCGCTGGGCCGGTACGCGCAGCCCGGGGAGATCGCCGCAGTGGTGCGGTTCCTCGCCTCCGACGACGCCTCGTACATCACTGGAGCCGTCATTCCCGTTGACGGCGGACTGGGAATGGGTCACTGATCACATGAGCGGAATTCTCGAGGGCAAGCGCGTCCTGATCACCGGTGTGCTGATGGAGTCCTCCATCGCGTTCCACACCGCGAAGCTGGCCCAGGAGCAGGGTGCCGAGGTCATCCTGACCGCGTTCCCGCGGCCCACGCTGACCGAGCGCATCGCGAAGAAGCTGCCGAAGCCCACCAAGGTCGTCGAACTCGACGTCACCAACGACGAGCACCTCGCACGCCTGTCCGACATCGTCGGCGAGGAACTGGGCGGCCTCGACGGCGTGGTGCACTCCATCGGGTTCGCCCCGCAGGACGCCCTCGGCGGCAACTTCCTCAACACGCCGTTCGAGTCGGTGGCCACCGCCATGCACGTCTCGGCGTTCTCCCTGAAGTCGCTGACCATGGCCTGCCTGCCGCTGATGCAGAACGGGGGCTCGGTCGTCGGCCTCACCTTCGACGCGCAGTTCGCCTGGCCGCAGTACGACTGGATGGGTCCCGCCAAGGCGGCCCTGGAGGCCGTCAACCGCTACATGGCGCGCGACCTGGGCAAGCAGAACGTCCGCTGCAACCTGATCTCCGCGGGCCCGATCGGCTCGATGGCCGCCAAGTCCATCCCCGGGTTCGGCGAGCTTGCCTCCGTGTGGGACAGCCGCTCCCCGCTGGAGTGGGATCTCAAGGACCCGGAGCCCACGGGCCGCGGTGTCGTCGCCCTGCTCAGCGACTGGTTCCCGAAGACCACCGGCGAGATCATCCACGTGGACGGCGGCCTGCACGCCGTCGGCGCGTGACCGCTTGCGCAATCGCTCACGGGCTCACTTCACCCCGTTGTCCGAGGTCGGCGCCCCGTTCCCCGCTCAGCGCGGGGAGCGGGGCGTCGCCCGTTCGGAGTAGCTGACCGGGCGTTCGGGGCCCTTGGGCACGCACGCTGGGAGTACGCAACGCCCCGCAGCCGTACGGCCGAGGAGGTTTCGTTGTGCGCCTGTCCCGCCGTATCGCCCTGTTCCTCGTCGCCGGTTCGCTGGTGACCGTCCTTCCGTACGAGGCCATGTCCCACGCGCGTGTGGACGCCGGGAAGACCGCGGATCCGCGGCCCTTCGGCGCCGAGTGCCGTGTCCGGGTCACCGGCGTGGACGTCGTGGCGTACTGCCACAACCCCTATCCCGACACGGATCACGTGAGTCTGCACATCGAGTGCGACCCTTGGTGGGACATCGACACCGACACGGCCCCCGTCGACGACGGGCCCGCCATGACCGTACGGCTGGCCGGCCGGTGCTGGGAGAAGGTCCGCTCGGCGTGGGTCAGTCACGCGCGGTGAGGCGCGGCGGGCGGCGGGCGGGCGCGGGGCGCCCCGGACGGCACATGACCGGATAGCTCGCCGCCGCGGCGGCAGCGGCGGCCGCGTCACCCTCACGGATCGCGTCCAGGAGCCCCGTGTGATCCAGGTACGTCTCCGGTGTCAGCTCCTCGCCGACGTCGCCGCGCAGCCAGTCCCGCAGCACCTCGCCCAGGTCCGCGTACATCGCCGTCATCACGTCGTTGTGGGAGGCGGCCACCACGGCCAGGTGGAACGTCGCGTCGGCGGCCACGAACGCCTCCGTGTCCCCGGACGCCCACGCCTTCTCCCGGCGGGCGAGGAGCGCGTCCAGTTGCTTGAGCTCGCGCTCGGTGCGCCGCTCGGCGGCCAGCCGGGCGGCCCCCGACTCGAGGGTGGAACGCAGCTCGGCGACATGGGCCGGGTCGGCGTCGGCGAACCGGCGGTGCATCACACCCGCCAGCTCACTCGTCGCCGCCACATACGTGCCTGATCCCTGGCGGATGTCCAGCAGGCCGTTGTGCGCGAGCGCCCGGACGGCCTCGCGGACCGTGTTGCGGGCGACGCCGAGCTGCGCGACCAGCTCGGGCTCGGTGGGGATGCGGGAGCCCACGGGCCATTCGCCCGAAGTGATCTGCTTGCGCAGCTCGGCGATGACCTGCTCGGACAGCGCGGACCGGCGGGGGTGGCTCAGCGTCATGACAGCCGGGAGGGCCGGGACCATGGACAGTCAATCATCCCATGATTCTATGATGTGCCGCATGGTGCCCGAGAAGACAGGGACGACGGCGTCCACACCGATACGCTCCGCCGGTCCGCCGATCGGCACAGGGGTGTCCGGCACAGGGGTGTCCGGCACCGGAGCGTCCGGCACGCCCGCGTGGACCACGCGGCTGCTGATCGCCGGCATCGTCCTCACCGGACTCAACCTGCGGCCCGCGGTCACCAGCCTCGGCGCCCTCCTCGAAGAGGTGCGAGACGGGCTCGGTATGGGCGGCAGCGTCGCGGGACTGCTCACCTCCGTCCCCCCGCTGTGCTTCGCCGTCTTCGGCGTCACCGCGTCGCGGCTCGCCCGCCGCTTCGGGCCGGCCGCCGTGGTGTGCGGGGGAATGGCCGCGGTCACCGCCGGCCTGGTGATCCGCCCCTACACCGGCACCACCGCCGGCTTCCTCGCCGCCAGCGCGCTCGCCCTCATGGGCATCGCCGTCGGAAACGTCCTGATGCCGGTGATCGTCAAACGCTGGTTCCCCGACAGGGTGGGGCCCATGACGGGCCTGTACTCGATGGCGCTCGCCCTGGGCACGGCCGGCGCGGCCGCGGTCACCGTGCCCGTGACCGGCGCACTGGGCGGCGGCTGGCGGTCCGGGCTCGCCGTGTGGTCGGTGCTGTCGGCGGCGGCCGTGCTGCCGTGGATTCCGTTCGCACGCGCGCGTGACGCCGCCTCTACCGGGAGCACCCCCACCGCGGCAGCCGACCACGACGCGCCCGGCGGGCCGCCGATCCCCCGGAGCCGTACCGCGTGGGCGCTGGCCGTCTTCTTCGGCCTCCAGGCCACCGCCGCGTACATCACGATGGGCTGGATGCCGCAGATCTTCCGTGACGCGGGGGTCCCCGCAGGCACGGCCGGCGTGCTCCTGGCGGTCACGATGGTGATGGGCGTCCCCCTGGCCTTCGTCATCCCGCGGCTGGCCGCGCGGCTGCCGCACCAAGGGCCGATCGTGGTCGCCCTCGGCGCGTGCGGCCTCGCGGGGTACGCGGGACTGTACGTGTCCCCGGCCGGCGGCGCCTGGGCATGGGCCCTGCTCCTCGGCGTCTCCAACTGCGCCTTCCCGCTGGCCCTCACCATGGTGGGGCTGCGGGCCCGGACGAGTGCGGGCGTGGCCCGGCTGTCGGCGTTCGCGCAGAGCACCGGGTATCTGCTGTCGATCCCCGGGCCGCTGCTGGTCGGCGTCCTCTACCAGCACAGCGGCGGCTGGGGCCTGCCGCTCGCCCTCATGACGGGGCTGATGATCCCGCAGATCGCGGTGGGCGTCGTGGCCGGCCGAGACCGGACCGTGGAGGACGAGACGGCCCGCCGAGCGGACGGTGCCGCCACCGGACACGACCGACCCCACCCGTGCCCGGGCGGGGCCCAGGTGCGAGACTGAGCGCATGCCCGTGCTCGACCCGAACCCCCAGAACGGCCAGAAGAAGATGCTGCTCGTCTTCGGCACGTTCCTCGCCATCTTCGTCCTCATCGCCGTCATCGCGACGATCGCCGCACCGTGACGAACGACCGCCCCGACGCCCCGGGGTGGGGCTGCCCCCACCCCCGCCCCCCGGCTGACCCCACCGTCCCCTAGGGGGTGAGGGTCAGGGTCGAGTGGGTGGATCACCGGATGGGTTGAGGGCTGCGGAGTCCGTACCTTCGAGGTGTGGCCGCGAGGCGCGGACCACCGACCGTCGAAGACCACGGAGGCAGTCATGTCGGCCCGCACGCACCCCCGGCCCCACTCGGCGACCACGGGCGGCGTCGGCATCCGGCTGCCCTGGTGGATCCTCGCCCTGCCGACCCTGGCCTTCGTCGTCCTGCTGGCGCTGATACTCAATCCGGCGGACGCGAGCGCCGGCGGCGACCCCGCACTCAGCCACCTCGTCGAGTGGATCCAGCAGGCGGTGACCCACCATGGGGTCTGACGCCCCGACCTGCGGCCTCCCGTAACGCCGTCCCGGGACCCGCGCCGTCTCACCCCGGCGGGCGTGGCCGGGGCCGGGGTGAGCCGCCGGTGCGCGGTTGCGCCCCGGGCGCCGTCAACTCTCTGCGCCCGTTGGCCTGTCTCATGCGAAGCTGGGACGCATGAGCTCCGCAGAACCCCGCAGGATTGTCCTCTTCCGGCATGCGAAGGCCGACTGGCCGCAGGTGTCCGACCACGAGCGTCCGCTCGCCGACCGGGGCCGTATGGACGCCGCCGTCGCCGGACGCAAGCTGGCCGACACCGGCATCCCCTTCGACCTTGCCCTGTGCTCCACCGCGACCCGCACCCGTGAGACCTGGAAGCTCGCGGTCCAGGAGCTTCCGCAGCGGCCGAAAACCGTCTACGAGGAGCGGCTCTACGAGGCCTCGCCCGGCGAGCTGATCGCCGTGGTCAACGAAACCGCCGACGACGTGCGGAACGTGCTCCTCATCGGCCACAACCCGAGCGTCCAGGGCCTCGCCGAGATCCTGGCGGGCGCCGCCGAGGGTGACGCCCGCGAGCGGATGAGCCGGCGTGGGTTCCCGGCCGCAGCCTTCGCCGTCCTCTCCTTCGAGGGCTCCTGGAAATCGCTGGAGCCTGGCGTGGCCACCCTGCTCGACTACTGGGCGCCGAGCGAGTAACCCCCGACGGAACGGGACCGGCCCGGCACCCCTTGGGGCCGGGCCGGTGACACACATGTGGGCTGCTCAGTGCGTGTCGTCGTGCATGTCCGCCGCCTCGACCTCTTCCCGGGTCACGCCGAGCAGATAGAGGACGGTGTCGAGGAAGGGGAAGTTCACCGCGGTGTGCGCGGCCTCGCGGACGACGGGCTTGGCGTTGAACGCGACGCCCAGACCGGCAGCGTTCAGCATGTCGAGGTCGTTGGCGCCGTCACCGATCGCCACGGTCTGCGCCAGCGGCACGCCCGCCTCGGCGGCGAACCGGCGCAGCAGCCTCGCCTTGCCCGCCCGGTCGACGATCTCGCCGACGACCTTGCCGGTCAGCTTCCCGTCGACGATCTCCAGGGTGTTGGCCTGGGCGAAGTCGAGGCCGAGCCGTTCCTTCAGATCATCCGTGACCTGAGTGAACCCGCCGGAGACCACGCCGACCTGGAAGCCGAGCCGCTTCAGCGTACGGATCAGGGTGCGGGCCCCCGGAGTGAGCCGGACCTCGGCGCGGACCTTGTCCACCACCGACGCGTCGAGCCCCTTGAGCAGCGCCACACGCGCGTGCAGTGACTGCTCGAAGTCCAGCTCCCCGCGCATGGCGGCAGCCGTCACCTCGGCGACCTCAGCCTCGCAGCCGGCGTGCGCGGCGAACAGCTCGATGACCTCGTCCTGGATCAGCGTCGAGTCCACGTCCATGACGACCAGGCGCTGGGCGCGGCGGTGCAGGCCGGCGGCGACGACGGCGACGTCGACACCGAGTGCTGCGGCGTCGGTGACCAGGGCGGTGCGCAACGGCCCGGTCTCCACGCCGGACACCGCGAACTCGACCGCCGTCACGGGATACTTCGCGAGTCGGAAGATGCGGTCGATGTTGCCGCCGACTGCGGCGATGCGGGCGGCGATCTCGGCCGTCGACTTGGCGGTGAGCGGGTGGCCGAGGACGGTGACGAGGGAGCGGCCCACGCCCCTGGGACGGTTGTCGCCGATGCCGGAGATGATCTCTGCCTGCATCTTCCTGGACTCGGCCCAGTTGTGGACCGTGACCCGCAGATCACCTTCGACCCCGGACGGCGGCACGGTGACAAGGGCGCACAGCACCAGGCGGCCCCGGGTGACGACCTGCTCGATGTCGACCACGTCGACGTTGTAGGCGGCCAGGGTGTCGAACAGGCCGGCGGTCAGGCCGGGCCGGTCCTTGCCGAAGATCTTGACGAGGAGAGTGGGGGCGTCGGAGGTCTGCGAAGCGCTCATGGTGCTTCCACCGTATCCGGCACCCCGTGCCTTCGGCGTGCCAGGTCCGTCCAGCGGACGGCGAACAGTGGGTGACGGGCGGATGGCGTACGCCTTGACCGACGGCGACGACACGGGGCGCGCCCCGTTGCGGCCGGACGGGCCCGTCCTGTCAGCCGCCCCGTGGCCGTCGCGGTGGCGCGGCCGGGGGAGGGGGAGGCGGTGGGGGCGGCCCTTCGTCCGAGGACGACGACCCGTGGCCCCGTCCCGGGGGCCGGCCCGGGGGCTGGAGGGGACGTACCACCGTGGGGGCGCCGTACAAGTCACCGGGAGGGGGTGGCGCGCCCGGCGGTGTGCCCGGCTCGGGGGGCGCCGCAGTGGGTTCCGTACGACCATCCGGTCCGGGACCCCGTCCGGGACCCCGTCCGGGACCCGGCCCGGGACCCGGCCCGGGACCGTCCGACGAGGGCTGTACGCCGCTTTCCTCGCGAGCCGCCCCGGCCCGTCCGTCTCCGGCCCGTCCGTCTCCGGCTCGTCCGCCTTCGGGCCATGCGCCTCCCTGCAGCATGCCGGCTGGTTCGCCACGCGGCCGTCCTCCGTCCGTCCGGGCGGGCTGCGGCGCGCCGCCCGCCCGCGCTCCTCCCGCCGGTGCCGTTCCCGGCCGTGCGTCCTCGGGTTCGCCGAGCCCCTCCGGCAGCCGCAGGTACGGGTTGGTGTCGGGGTTCGGCGGGCGGTACGGCCTGCTCGGGGTGTAGGGGCCCGATCCCTCCGGTCCCGCCGGGGAGGCGACCGGTCCCGCCTGCGGCGGCCCCACGGCACTCCGTGCCGGCGCCGCCGCCCGGCTTCCCGCCGCCCCCGTCGCGTACGCGAGCAGGGCCCCGGCCGCCCCGGCCCCCGCGCCCCACACCGCACCCAGCAGCAGGGCCGTGCCGAGGTGCCCGTGCAACTCGATTCCCGCGCCGAACGCGTCGAAGCCGAACACGGACAGCGACGCGTCCACCGACACGTCCGTCAGCCAGGCCAGCAGCGGCAGTGCCGACGCCGTCGCGATGCCGAGCCGCAGGGCGCAGTGGCCTGCGAAGCGGAGGGGACCGGGGTCCCATACGGCAGCGGGCACCGGACCCGGTACGGCAGCGGCATCCCCGGTTCGTACGAGAGGCGTACGCACCGCGGTCAGGACACCCGCCAGGAGCATCATGAGCGCCGCGGCGACCACCAGCAGCCACACCCTGCCGTCCAGCGAGGCCAGGCGGCCCACGGTGACGGGCCGGTGCGTGCCCACGCTCAGCAGCCGGTCCAGCGGGCCGGGCAGCAGTTTCGCCAGCTCACCCGTGGCGCTGCCGTCCCACGGCACGAACAGGCCGATCGGGACGCCCAGCCACACCCCGTTGGGCGCGCCGAGCAGCGCCGCCCCCGCAATCCGCGCCGGACGGTCGTCGCCGAGTGCCGCGTACGCCGCGGCCGCGAGGCTGGCCACCACCGCCACCATCAGCACGGTCAGCAGCGCGGACGCGGCCGGGCGCACCACACGGTGCACCGCCTCCCAGCCGCGGGGCAGGGGAGTGCGACGCGACGCGAGGAGCGCGATCAGCAGCACTCCGGCCGCCCACGCGGCGCCCCCGAGCAGCGTGGGTACCGTGTCGACGGTGAAGCCGACCGCGGCCTTCGCGCGGACGAGGTCACCCACCCGGCTCGGCAGCAGCCCGCCGATGTCCCCCAGTCCCGGAATGGTCAGGCCGCCGTCGCCGCCGACGCCCGGGAGGCCGTCGAGCCCCAGTGAGCGCCCGTCGATAGTGATGACGTCGTGGCCGGCCCAGGCGAGACCGCCCAGCACCGCCACGAACAGCGCGACCACCGCGCCCGCGCGCGCGAGGAGTTCGGCGGGGGAGGGGGCAACTTCCGCCGCCCGCAAAGACCGCAGGAAGAACCAGCAGAGCAGCAGCGCGCCCACCAGGCTCACACCCAAAGGCGTGATCTCCACGGCCGTCGTCGCCTGCGCGCCTTTCAGCCCGAACGCGGACACGTCCCCGGACGGCGTGACCGACCCGTTCGCCCCCAGCGCCACCACTGCCGCGGTCATCGGCCCCAGGGAGCTGGCCGCATCCGCCCGGAGCAGATGCAGTCCGAGCGCCGCCGTCCCCGCCATCCCGATCAACGCCCAGCTCACGGAGGCGATCGCGGACAGCAGCACATCCGTCCACGGCAGCCTCCCGCCGTCTTTCCCGGCCCCGATGCCCATCGTCAGCCCCCGATCCGCGCCGCGGCAATCCACCGCGGATGTCCCCCTCGCGGAGGATTACCACTCTCCGGGCCGGTTTCACCCCCGTCAACGGGACGTGTGCCGGGGACCGTACGCGGTCTTCACCGGGTCCGATTTTCAGTCAGAGTGCTGAGCCTGAAATAGTTCCCCACGATGTTCGACATCCCTAGACTCCCTGCGATGGGGGTAACTCGGGGGACAACTCAGTGGGGCATGGAGTGCCTGAACTCGTACTGGAATTGAACGGACGCACCTGGACGCTCGACGCGTCCAGGACCTACACCCTCGGACGCGATCCGCAGGGGGACATCGTGCTCGACGACGCCAGGGTCTCCTGGCGTCACGCCACGATCAGCTGGAACGGCCGCAGTTGGGTCGTCGAGGACCACGGCAGCACCAACGGCACGTTCGTGCAGGGACAGCGGATCCATCGGCTGGAGATCGGCCCTGGCTCGGCCGTGCACCTCGGCAACGCGACCGACGGGCCGCGCCTGAACCTCTCCGGGGCCGCCGTCGCCACCCCGCAGGCACAGCCGCAGCAGCAGCCGTACGCGGCCCAGGGCGCCGGCGCCGGCTGGGCCCAGCAGGCACCTCAGCCGCAGGCTCCCCAGCAGGGCTGGCAGCAGCCGCAGCAGGGTGCCGGGCAGATCCCGCAGCAGCACAACCCCGGTGGTGGCGCGGGGGCGCCGCCGGTCTACGGCGACCGCAGCCCGACCACGTTCCACCAGTTCTCGCTCGGTCACGTGATGCGCATCGGCCGTGCGCTGGAGAACGAACTGGTCGTCTCCGACCTCCAGGTCTCCCGCCACCACGCCGAGTTCCACGCCACACCCGACGGGCGCTTCGAGATCCGCGACCTCGGCTCGCACAACGGCACGTTCGTCAACGGTATGCCGATCGGCAAGGGCGGCTCGGCGCTGCTCGGCCCGAACGACATCGTCGGCGTCGGCCACTCGACGTTCCGTCTGGTCGGCGACCGCCTCGAGGAGTTCGTCGACACCGGTGAGGTCTCCTTCTCCGCCCGCCACCTCACCGTCACCGTCGACGGCGGCAAACAGATCCTCAAGGACGTCTCCTTCGGCGTTCCGGAGAAGTCGCTCATCGCGGTCATCGGCCCGTCCGGCTCCGGCAAGTCGACCCTGCTGAAGGCGCTCACCGGCTACCGCCCGGCCAACCAGGGCGATGTCCTCTACGACAACCGCAACCTCTACAAGCAGTTCGCCGAGCTGCGCCAGCGCATCGGCCTGGTCCCGCAGGACGACATCCTGCACAAGGAGCTGACGGTCAAGAAGGCCCTCAAGTACGCGGCCAAGCTCCGCTTCCCCGCCGACACCACGGCCGCCGAGCGCGAGGCCCGCATCGACGAGGTGCTGCGCGAGCTGAAGCTCGACGTCCACAAGGACAAGAAGGTCACCTCCCTGTCCGGCGGTCAGCGCAAGCGAGTCTCGGTGGCCCTGGAGCTGCTCACCAAGCCGTCGCTGATCTTCCTGGACGAGCCGACCTCCGGACTCGACCCGGGCATGGACCGCGACGTCATGCAGCTGCTGCGCGGCCTCGCCGACGACGGCCGCACGGTCCTCGTCGTCACCCACTCCGTGGCCGAACTGGCGCTGTGCGACAAGCTCCTCGTGATGGCGCCCGGCGGTTCCGTCGCCTACTTCGGCCCGCCGGAGGAGGCGCTGAACTTCTTCGGCTACGAAACCTGGGCCGATGTCTTCTCCGCCTTCGAGAACTACCGCGACTACGACTGGGCGGGCCGCTGGAAGGGCTCGCAGCACTACCAGATGTACGCCGCGGACATCGACGCCGTCGCCCCGCAGTCGGTGCAGCCGCCGCCGCCGCAGGCCATCAGGCCGCCCAAGCCGCAGGGCTGGATGTCCCAGCTAGGCACGCTGGTCCGGCGGTACGTCGCGGTCATCGCCTCCGACAAGGGCTTCCTCGCGCTGACGGTGATCCTGCCCGCGGTGCTCGGCGCGGTGAGCCTGCTCATCGACCACAAGAGGGGCCTGCTGGTCAACCCGGTCAGTCCCAAGACCGGCATCCCCGTCCCGAACGGCACGGCCACTACGGTCCTGCTGATCCTCGCGGTCGGAGCGTGCTTCGCGGGCGCCGCCAACTCCGTCCGTGAACTGATCAAGGAACGGGTCATCTACGAGCGGGAACGCGCCACGGGCCTCTCCCGCTCCGCGTACCTGATGTCGAAGGTGATCGTCCTCGGCGTCGTCACCTTGCTGCAGGGCCTCATGGTCGGCCTGATCGGCCTCTCCAGCCGCGAGATCCCCGAGCAGGGCCTCGTCCTCGGCAACGCCACGCTGTTCGAGCTGTGCCTGCCGATCATGGCGCTGGGCTTCACCTCGATGATGTTCGGCCTGGTGATCTCCGCCCTGGTGAAGACCGCCGAGAAGACCATGCCCCTGCTCGTCATGTTCGCGATCATCCAGGTCGTCTTCACCGGCTGCCTCTTCACCCTGCACGGCACGGTCGGCGTGAACGAGTTCTCGTACCTGATGCCGTCCCGCTGGGCCGTGGCCGCCGCCGGTACGACGCTGGACTTCAACAACATCGCCCCGAACACGGACGACCCGACCAGCACGGACCCGCTGTGGGACCACCAGGCGTCGGCCTGGGGCATGGACATGGCCGCCCTGATCGCCCTCGGGGTGATCTGCGGCTTCCTCGTGGCCCGCTTCCTGCGCCGCCACGAACCCGAGGTCATGCGGAAGTAGCCCCTCCCGTACGCCCCCGAAGGGCGGCACCCCTCAGCAGGTGCCGCTCTTCGGCGTGTGCGGTCCCGGCCCCGTGTCCGGCTCAGTACGCGCTGTTGACGTTGTCGATCGAGCCGTACCGGTGGGCCGCGTAGTTGGCGGCGGCGACGATGTTCGCGACCGGGTCGTAGATGTTCCGGGAGGTACCGGCCACGTGGTACGCGTCGAAGGTCGGCTGGATGACCTGGAGGAGACCCTTGGACGGGACGCCGTTGGCGGCGTTCACGTCCCAGTTGTTGATCGCCATCGGGTTGCCGGACGACTCCCGCATGATGTTGCGGTGCAGGCCGCTGTACGAGCCCGGGATCCCCTTCTGCCGCATGACGTCCAGGGCGTGGCGGATCCAGCCGTCGAGGTTGTGGCCGTAGGCCCTGGGCGCGGCGGGCCGTATCCGGGCGCGCTGCGCGGACCGGCTCGCCGCCTGCTGCGCCTTGCGCTGCTGAGCCTTGCGCTGCTGTGCGGCCTGCTGCCGGGCCTTCTGCGCGGCCGCCGACTTCGCCCTGAGCTCGGCCTGCCGGCCGGCGACGGCGTCCGCGGCGGCCTTCTTCCGCGCCGCGATGGCCTCGGCCTTGAGGCCGGGGCCCGCCAGCTGGTCGGTGACGCTGACCTTCAGCTCCTTGACCGGCCGGTCGCCGAGCACCACCGGGGCCGACGCGAGGGCGGCCTCGTTCGCGGGGGTCTGCGCCTCGCTCGGCACCGCGGTGAGCGCGAGGGTGGCGACACCGAGGGCGGCCACGCCGACGGCGGACAGCTTCTGGGCCCTGGTCAGCGCACGACGGCGAGCACGGATACCGGTGTTCTGGGGCATGACTGCGGAACCTCTTCGACTGGCGCGGGGAGGCCGCTCTGGTGCCGGGGGACTCGGTGTGTCCAGCACAAGCGCCGCGGGCAGAAGACCGCGGCGCCGAGCGACCGCAGCAATTCTTAGCGGCCGCAAAATTGCCTGGCAACGCTGTGACCTACGATCCACGATCGTGGCCACAGGAAGGGCGAAACGGGGCAGACCGGCGGGTCTGCCCCGTTCATGAGGGGACTCTCGTTCTCCTATGGGTGTTCGTACGTGATCTGGGTCCTATGCGCGGCCTCACACCAAGGGCGGGCCGACCTCACTGTTGGTTGCGCGAGCAATGCCCTGTGTGACCTCATTCCCTGGGCAGAAGGAGGTGACTGTCACCGAACTCGTGCCACAGGTAGCGCCCGGCCAGCGCCTCCGCGTAGCCGTGCTCGACCGCCGTCCGCCCCGCGATCGCCTCCAGCATCAGCAGATGCGACGCCTCCGGCTCGTGCAGTCCGGTCAGCAGCCCGTCGACCACCCGCACCCCGCGCTCGGGGGTCACCACCAGATCGGTCCAGCCCTTCCGCGCCCGTACGACACCGTCGGCGCCCGCCGCCGACTCGACGGCCCGCACGGCCGTCGTCCCCACCGCGACGATTCTTCCGCCCTCGCGCCCCGTCCGCTCCGCCTTCACCGCATTGATGAGCCGCGCCGACACCTCCGGCACCACGAGGCGCTCCGGAAACGGCGGCTCGTGCGCCTCCGCCGACGCCACACCGGCGTGCAGCGTGACCGGCGCGAACTGCACACCGCGGCTCACCAGCTCCGCCACCAGCCGCGAGGTGAAGGGCCGTGCCGCACTCGGCATCTCCGCGCTGCCCGCGCCGTCGGCGGACGGCAGGGCGAACACCGTCTGGTACGCGGACAGCGGCTGATCCCGCTCCGTATAGGAGTACCGGATGGGGCGCCCGTGCCGGACCAGCAGTCCCGTGACCTCCGCATCCGAAGGCCGCGCCCACCACAGCCGGGCGCTCCGCCGCGACAGGGGCTCCTCCAGGACGAGCCGGACGCCGTCCGGGAGACGCACCTCCGCTCCCGCGGGCCCGCCCGCACGCGCGCGTGTGGTTCCCCGCCCGTCCGGATCGCGCAGCTCCACGGCCCACCGCCCGTCGTCCCCGCGCGTCGAGAAGTGCACCACCACGCGCGCGTGCCCGGCCCGTCCGTCCACCGCCGCCGCCAGCGTCGGCGATGTGTTGACGACGAGCAGATCCCCCGCCCGCAGCAGCCGCGGCAGGTCCCCGAACGCGTGGTGCGAGACCTCGCCGCCGCGTGAGACCAGCAGCCGCCCGGCGTCCCGGCCCAGGCCCGGCCCCCGCTGCTCCACCGGCACCCGCGCCGACAGCTCCTCCGGGACACTCCCCCACTCCCGGACGCGGACCCCCGTCCTCGTCGTCATCGGCGCTCCAGCAACGACGGCGCGCTGTAGCGTCCGCTCGCCGGCCGTTCGTCCAGCAGCCCGAGGAACGCGGGCACCACGCTCTCCGGCGCGGGCCGCGGCGCGTCGTCCACGGGTACGGCTGCCGCGTACAGGTCCGTGTCCATGTCCCCGGGATCGACCGCCCACACCCGCAGCCCGGGCTCCTCCACGGCCAGCACCGCCGCCAGGTGGTCGAGCGCCGCCTTCGAGGCCCCGTAACCGCCCCAGGTCTCGTACGCCTCCGCCGCCGCGTCCGAGCTGACCGCGACGACGGTGCCCGCGCCCGAGGCCCGCAGCAGCGGCAGCGCCTCCTTGACGAGGCCCAGCGCGGCCACCACGTTCACCTCCAGAGCGCGCCGCAGCCCCTCCAGGTCCTGCCCCTCCAGACGCACCAGCGGCTCGGCGCCCAGCGCGCTCGCGTTGTGCACCAGCAGGTCCAGCCCGCCCAGCTCCCGGGCCGCCGCCACCAGGTCCGCCCGGTGCCCGGCGTCCGTGACGTCACCCGGCAGGGCCGCCACGCGCGTGCCGTACGCGGACAGGGCCCCCGCCGTCTCGTCGAGGACCCGCGCGGTCCTGGCGTCCAGCACCAGGTCCCAGCCGCGTTCCGCCAGAGCCGCACCGAGTGCTCGCCCCAGCCCCTTCGAAGCCCCCGTGATGATCGCAACCGGCATGAGTACCGTCCCTGTCCTCGTCCACGTCCGCCGTCCGCCGTTGAGCGGCGGTGGCCTCAACGTAGGAACGGCGGCTCCCCGGCCGCCTCGGACGCGGGCCGCAAAGACCCGGGGTCCTTCGCCCTAGGCCCAGCGGCCGAGGCACGGCCGCCACGGGGCCGATACGCCTGTCGCACCGCGCCGGTACCGTGAGGTCATGAGCCATCGACCCCGGTCGGGCCTGTACGCGGTGAGCTCCGCGCTGCTGGCCATGAGCAGGCACCTCGAGGTGCGCGACGTCCTCAAGACGATCGTTGCCTCGGCCCGCGAGCTGCTCGACGCGGAGTACGCCGCGCTGGGCGTCCCGGACGACCACGGGGGCTTCGCGCAGTTCGTCGTGGACGGCGTCAGCGACGAGCAGTGGAAGTCCATCGGCCCGCTCCCGCGCCAGCACGGCATCCTGGCCGCGATGCTGCACGAGGCGAGGGCGGAGCGGCTCGCAGACGTCCGCAAGGACCCCCGCTTCGAGGGCTGGCCGCGCGCCCACCCCGAGATGTCCGACTTCATCGGTCTGCCCGTGCGCGACGGCGAGGAGATCATCGCCGCGCTGTTCCTCGCCAACAAGAGGTGCCCGAAGGCGGAGGGCAGCTGCGGCTTCACCGAGGACGACGAGGAACTGCTCTCGATACTCGCCCAGCACGCCGCGATCGCCCTGACGAACGCCCGCCTGTACGAGCGCAGCCGCGAGCTGACCATCGCCGAGGAACGCTCACGGCTGGCCCACGAGTTGCACGACGCGGTCAGCCAGAAGCTCTTCTCCCTGCGGCTCACGGCCCAGGCGGCCGCCGCCCTGGTCGACCGCGACCCGGGCCGAGCCAAGGGAGAGTTGCAACACGTGGCGGCGCTCGCCGCGGAGGCCGCGGACGAACTGCGCGCAGCCGTCGTCGAGCTGCGGCCCGCGGCCCTCGACGAGGACGGACTGCTCGCCACCCTGCGTACCCAGGTCCAGGTGCTCGACCGCGCCCACAGCGCCCGGGTGACCCTCACCGGCCGAGGCGTCCGCGCACTGCCCGCCGCCCAGGAGGAGGCCCTGCTGCGCGTCGCTCAGGAGGCACTGCACAACGCCCTGCGGCACGCGGGCGCCGAGCGGGTCGACGTGCTGCTGGAGAAGCGCGGCCCGGGCGCCGTGCTGCGGGTCACCGACGACGGCAGCGGGTTCGACCCCACGGCGGTCCGCCGCGCGGGACGCCACCTCGGCCTGGGCTCGATGCACGACCGGGCGAGCGGGGTCGGCGGCAGACTGACCGTCGAATCGGCACCCGGGAAGGGCACCGTGATCGAGATGGAGGTTCCCGGTGGCTGACACAATCAAGGTGCTGCTCGTCGACGACCACCAGGTCGTCCGCCGCGGACTGCGGACGTTCCTCGAAGTACAGGACGACATCGAGGTCGTCGGTGAGGCGTCCGACGGCGCCGAAGGCGTCGCCCGCGCCCAGGAGCTGGCACCCGATGTCGTCCTCATGGACGTCAGGATGCCGGGCATGGACGGCATCGACGCGCTGCGCAGGCTGCGCGAACTCGACAACCCCGCGCGCGTGCTGATCGTCACCAGCTTCACCGAGCAGCGCACGGTGGTTCCCGCCCTGCGCGCGGGTGCCGCCGGCTACGTCTACAAGGACGTGGATCCCGACGCGCTCGCCGGAGCCATCCGTTCCGTGCACGCGGGGCACATCCTCCTGCAGCCGGAGGTGGCGGGCGCGCTGTTGTCACAGGAGGAGGCCAACTCCGGCCAAGGCAAAGCCGGTTCGCTCACCGAGCGGGAACGTGAGGTGCTCGGCCTGATCGCGGACGGCCGCTCGAACCGCGAGATCGCCCGGGCACTGGTGCTGTCGGAGAAGACGGTCAAGACGCATGTCTCGAACATCCTGATGAAACTCGATCTGGCGGACCGCACCCAGGCGGCGCTCTGGGCCGTACGCCACGGGGTGAGCAATTGACCGGTGCCGATCCGCCGGACGCTACGGAAGGTTCCGCTCCGGACTGAGATTCATACCGTCGTGTGTATGTCCCCCGAACGGCGCATCCTCGGGGGAGCCGGGCCGTTCTCCAAGGCGTGCTGCGGCGCCTGCCGCAGTGATCGCAAGGAGAGGGCTCGAAGTGAAGAACCTGAAGAAGGCCGTAGCCGTCACGATGGTGGCCGGTGGCCTGGTCGCCGCCAGCGCCGGTCTCGCCTCCGCCACCGACGGCGCGCACGCCGGCGGCCAGGCCGCCGGCTCCCCCGGCGTCGTCTCGGGCAACGTCATCCAGGCCCCGGTCCACATTCCCGTGAACGCGGTCGGGAACACCGTGAACGTGATCGGCCTCCTCAACCCGGCCTTCGGCAACCTGGGCCTCAACCACTGACGCCGTCGAGGGATCACCCCTGACCCCTTCCGGCCTCCCGGTCCCGCCCGGGAGGCCGCCCGGCGCCACCGCCTGCCGATTCGGACTGCCCGGCGACCGAGGACCTGGCCGTTCAGGCCGCCCCGTGGAACCAGGAGGGGCAGCTTTCGGCACGGTGACCCCGACCCCGTCCGACGGCACGCCTCCGGCTCACCGGATCTCCCGCTGCTCCACCACGGAGTTGTACGCCGCGACCTGCGCCCGCCGAGCCGTCCGCTCCACCGGACGCAGCGCCTCGGCCCGCGCCGCCATCTCGGAGGCGCTCACCGCGCCCCCGTGCCCGTTCTCGTACGCCACCGAGATCAGCAGGCCCACCCGCCTGGCGAGCTCCAGCACCCGGACCGCTCGCGGCGGATACCCCGGCGCCAGGACCTCCCGCCCCCGCGCCGCCCGCGCCCGGTAGGCGTCGACCGCCGCCTCCGCCACCGGGCCCGACCCCGCCACGTCCAGCCGCGACAGCACCTCCGTCGCATCGCGCAGCGCCTCCGCCAGCTCCCTCTCGGCCTCCCCGAGCGACGGCACATCGGCGGGCGGCGCCTCCCGTACCGGCAGGCAGCGCCAGACCACCTCGACGTGCACATCTCCCTCCGGGCCCGCCTCGCGCACCTCCGGCACCAGCCCGAACGCGGCTCCGAAACACACCACCGCCTCCTCGGCGTCCATTGCGCGCGCATTGAACTCCGGCGGCCCGCTCAACCCCAGCGGATGCCCGGGCATGGGCAGCGCGACCCGAAGTCCGCTCACCCCCAGCGTCCGCAGCCGTCCCAGCGCCAGGGTGAGGCCGACCGGCGCCGACTCGCCCGGCAGCCCCTCGACCCGGTGCACCGCATCCTCCCCGACGATGGCGGCCGCGGCGTCGTCCGGTGAAACAAGTCCGGCCAAGAGGGCATTTCCCCATGCGGCCAGCCGTCCTGAGCGTGGTTCCGAGAGCATGGCACCACCCTAAGGACCGGACCGAGGGAATGGACCGCGCGACCGGTGGCGTAGATTTCATGAGGGCTGCGCCCACCGGCGTGGCGGACCGCGCCCACGGGCGTACGCGAGAGCCGACACTGGCCACACTGCAAGGGGAGACAACACGCTCATGAGCGATGTTCTGGAGCTGGAGGACGTATCCGTGGTCCGCGAGGGCCGCGCTCTGGTGGACCAGGTCTCCTGGTCGGTGAAGGAGGGCGAGCGCTGGGTCATCCTCGGCCCCAACGGCGCCGGCAAGACGACCCTCCTGAACGTCGCCTCCAGCTACCTCTTCCCCAGCAAGGGCACCGCCACCATCCTCGGCGAGACCCTCGGCAGGCCCGGCACCGACGTCTTCGAACTGCGCCCCCGCATCGGCATCGCCGGCATCGCCCTGGCCGAGAAGCTCCCCAAGCGCCAGACCGTCCTGCAGACCGTGCTGACCGCCGCGTACGGCATGACCGCGGGCTGGCAGGAGGAATACGAGGAGGTCGACGAGCAACGCGCACGTGCCTTCCTCGACCGCCTCGGCATGAGCGACTACCTGGACCGCAAGTTCGGCACCCTCTCCGAGGGCGAGCGCAAGCGCACCCTGATCGCCCGCGCCCTGATGACCGACCCCGAGCTGCTGCTCCTCGACGAGCCCGCCGCCGGCCTGGACCTCGGCGGCCGCGAGGACCTCGTCCGCCGCCTCGGCCGCCTCGCCCGCGACCCGATCGCGCCCTCCATGATCATGGTCACGCACCACGTCGAGGAGATCGCCCCAGGCTTCACCCATGTCCTCATGCTCCGCCAGGGACAGGTGCTCGCCGCCGGCCCGCTGGAGCTGGAACTGACCTCACGCAACCTCTCCCACTGCTTCGGCCTCCCGCTCGTCGTCGAACAGGTCGGCGACCGCTGGACGGCGCACGGCCTGCCCCTGTCCTGACGCCCCCGGCGCCCCGTCAACAAACCGGTTAAGAAGGGCCGTTCGACCCCTTCGGCGCCCTGTCCGGGACCGGACCCGCGGTCCTACCATGACCATGTGAACATCGACGCGTGGCTGTGGTGGCTGATCGGCGCGGCGGGACTCGGCATCGCGCTCGTGATCACCGCCATGCCGGAACTGGGCATGCTCGCGGTCGGCGCCGTCGCGGCCGCCGCGGTCGACGCCCTCGGCGGCGACGCCGTCCTCCAGGTCGTGGTCTTCGCGGTCGTCTCGGTCGCACTCATCGCCGTGGTCCGGCCGATCGCGGCCCGGCACCGCTCCCAACGACCCCGACTGGCCACAGGCATAGACGCGTTGAAAGGCAGGCAGGCCGTCGTCCTTGAGCGCGTCGACGGCTCGGGCGGCCGGATCAAACTCGCCGGGGAAGTGTGGTCGGCGCGCTCTCTCGACACCGGTCGCACCTATGAAGTGGGCGAGGAGGTCGACGTCGTGGACATCGAGGGAGCCACGGCGATCGTCATGTGACCTCGCAGGACGCAACTGAAGCGAACAGCCCACGAGGCAGACGACGGTCTGCCACACTCGACGAGCAAGATCTTCAACAACCATAAGATCTTCCACAGGCGCCGAGGCGGAGAAGGGTACGGGGACAACACGATGGAACCGATCATCATCGTCCTGATCATTCTGGTGGTGTTGGTCTTCATCGCCCTGATCAAGACGATCCAGGTCATTCCACAGGCGAGCGCGGCCATCGTCGAACGCTTCGGCCGCTACACACGCACCCTGAACGCGGGCCTCAACATCGTGGTCCCGTTCATAGATTCCATCCGCAACCGCATCGACCTGCGCGAACAGGTCGTGCCGTTCCCACCGCAGCCGGTGATCACCCAGGACAACCTGGTCGTCAACATCGACACCGTCATCTACTACCAGGTGACCGACGCCCGGGCAGCCACCTACGAGGTCGCCAGCTACATCCAGGCCATCGAACAGCTCACGGTGACCACACTCCGCAACATCATCGGCGGCATGGACCTGGAGCGCACCCTGACCTCCCGCGAGGAGATCAACGCGGCCCTGCGCGGTGTCCTCGACGAGGCCACCGGAAAATGGGGCATCCGCGTCAACCGGGTCGAACTCAAGGCGATCGAGCCGCCCACCTCCATCCAGGACTCGATGGAGAAGCAGATGCGTGCCGACCGTGACAAGCGCGCCGCGATCCTCACCGCCGAAGGTACGCGCCAGGCGGCCATCCTCACGGCCGAGGGCGAGAAGCAGTCCCAGATCCTGCGCGCCGAGGGTGAGGCGAAAGCCGCCGCCCTGCGCGCCGAGGGCGAGGCCCAGGCGATCCGCACGGTCTTCGAGTCCATCCACGCCGGCGACCCCGACCAGAAACTGCTGTCGTACCAGTACCTCCAGATGCTCCCGAAGATCGCCGAGGGCGACGCCAACAAGCTCTGGATCGTCCCCAGCGAGATCGGCGACGCCCTCAAGGGCCTCTCCGGCGCCATCGGCAACTTCGGCCCGATGACGGGAGGTCCGGCCGCCGGGTCTTCCGGCGCCTCGGGCAACGGCGCAACGGGCACGGGGGCCGACCGCCGCGAGAAGCCGTCGATCGACTGACACCACAGCGCTCGCACAAAGC
>NZ_JBHUDX010000046.1:0-3313 GCF_042678285.1 Streptomyces caeni | reverse complement strand
GAGGCGGGCCCCGGCTTTGTGCTCAGGACCCAAGCAGGGGGCACACCCCCATCGGCCCCCTTGACGTACCGGCCTTCCCGCGGAGCGCTCAGGCGGCCGACTGCGCCAGCCACTGAGGCAGCGCCTTGAAGTCGTCCTGCCCGAGCGCCAGCAGCATCGCGTCCGCGGGCGTCGGCTCGAACGGCTGCCGCAGCAGCGGCATCCCCGCCTGCTCCGGCGTACGGTTCGCCTTGCGGTGGTTGTCCTCCGCGCACGAGGCCACCGTGTTCAGCCAGCTGTCGGCACCACCCTGAGACCGCGGCACCACATGGTCCACGGTCGTCGCCCGCCGCCCGCAGTACGCGCACCTGTGCCGGTCCCGCACCAGTACACCCCGCCTCGACCACGGAGCTTGTCTTCGGAACGGCACCCGTACGTACCTGCAGAGCCTGATCACCCGGGGCGCGGGTATGTCCACATCGGCGCCCCGCATACGGAGTTCGGGGTGGGCCTGCTCGACAACGGCCTTGTCCTGCAGCACCAGAACGACGGCCCGGTTCAGAGTCACCGTCGACAGCGGCTCGAAGCTCGCGTTCAGAACAAGCGTGTCACGCATCCAGCCCACCTCCCGTGTGCACCTGCCCACCCCCCGGCGGGCTGGGATCAACTCTGTACGGGCACGCCGAGATGGACAACGCAATAAAAAGATGCCCGCCTCTGATCAATTCCAAGACCAGAGGCGGGCAAACGTTCAGCGAACGCCAGTCTGCTCCCGCGTGCGTCAGCTCGTGGCCGGGTTCTCGTACTCCCCGATGAGCTGGGCGCGCGCCAGCGTGTGGAACCGCAGGTTGAAGCCGACCATCGCGGGGGAGGCGTCCGAGTCCGGGCCGAGCTTCTCCTGGCCGACGGCGTACACCGTGAACACATAACGGTGCGGCCCGTCCCCGGGCGGCGGCGCGGCACCACCGAAGTCCTTCGTCCCGTAGTCGTTGCGCGCGTGGACCGCGCCCGCGGGCAGCCCCTCGAACCTCCCGCTGCCCGCACCCGCCGGCAGCTCGGTGACCGAGGCCGGGATGTCGAACAGCACCCAGTGCCAGAACCCGCTCCCGGTCGGGGCGTCGGGGTCGTAGCAGGTCACCGCGAAGCTCTTGGTCTCCGACGGGAAGCCCTCCCAGCGCAGCTGCGGCGAGGTGTTCCCGGCCGAATGGACCTGAGCGTCCTTGAGCCTGGCCCCCGGCTCGACGTCCTCGCTCGTCACCGTGAACGCCGGCACGGGCGGGTGGAAGTCGTGTGGCAGCGGCCGCCTCTTGAGCTCGGTCACCTCGGCACCTCCAAAGTCAGTGGATCAACCGATTCCAGTCGTTGCAGAGCCTAGAACCAGCTGCGCCTGCTGCCGACCTCCGACAGCCACTGGTGGAGGTACGCGGCCCAGTCCGTGCCCTGGAAGTCGTGCAGACCGACCTGGAAGCAACGGTAGGAGTCGCTTCCCTCGCTGAAGAGACCCGGCTTCTTGTCCATCTCCAGCACCACGTCCATGGCGTGCTCGTCCGTGACGAAGCTCAGCTCGACCTGGTTCAGGCCGCGGTACTGCGACGGCGGGAAGAACTCGATCTCCTGGTAGAACGGCAGCTTCTGCCGCGTCCCCCGGATGTGGCCGCGCTCCATGTCCGCGCTCTTGAAGCGGAAACCCAGCTGGATGAACGCGTCCAGGATCGCTTTCTGCGCCGGCAGCGGGTGCACGTTGACCGGATCCAGGTCGCCGGAGTCGAGAGCCCGTGCGATCTCCAGCTCCGTGGTCACCCCGATGTGCATCCCGCGCAGGGCCTGTCCGTCGATCATGGTGATCGGGGTCTCCCACGGGACCTCGAACCCGAACGGCACGGCATGCACCGCCCCGGCCTGGAGCTCGAAGGCACCACCGAGCCGAACCTTCGTGAACTCGATGTCCTGCTTGTACTCGGTGTCGTCGTGCCCCTCGACCTCGACCCTGGCCTGGAGGCCGACGTTCAGGCCCTCGATCGCCTGGTTCACGGACCCGCCCTGGATCCGCACCTCACCCTGGACGACGCCGCCGGGCACCACGTTGACCTCGGTCAGCACCGTCTCGACCGAAGCCCCGCCGGCTCCCAGGCTCGCGAGCAGCCGCTTGAACCCCATGAATCTTCCCTCCCAGGCAAACGCCTGTTCCGTCGTCCACCACGTGCGCGCGTTCTCACACCTGGCTCGTACGTGGATCCTTGATCCCTTGATCCCTTGATACGCGATCCGGCCCGGGGCCGGTTCCGCGCCTCACCCTTCCAAGGGGGAGGACCCTTGACCACCCCTTGGCACGCACCCGTCTGGACTACGCTCGTACGACATGATCGCGACCCCCGACCGTACGCCCCTCCCCAGGGACTTCTTCGACCGGCCTGTACTGGAGGTCGCCCCTGACCTCCTGGGGCGCGTCCTGATCCGCACCACCCCGGACGGTCCGATCGAACTGCGCCTCACGGAGGTCGAGGCGTATGACGGCCCGAACGATCCCGGCTCCCACGCGTATCGCGGCCGCACGAACCGCAACGGCGTGATGTTCGGTCCGCCCGGCCATGTATACGTCTACTTCACCTACGGCATGTGGCACTGCGCGAACCTGGTGTGCGGCCCGGAGGGCAGGGCGAGCGCCGTGCTGCTCCGCGCCGGCGAGATCACCGAGGGCGCCGCCCTCGCCCGTAGACGTCGCCTCTCGGCCCGCAACGACAAGGAACTGGCCAAAGGTCCCGCCCGCCTGGCGACGGCCCTGGGCGTGGACCGCGCCCTCGACGGCACGGACGCCTGTGCCGCCGGCGAGACCCCCTTGCGCATTCTGACCGGCGCATCGGTGCCCACCCACCAGGTACGCAGCGGTCCGCGCACCGGCGTCTCAGGCGACGGCGGCGTCCACCCGTGGCGCTTCTGGGTCGCCAACGACCCCACGGTGAGCCCTTACCGGGCCCACACGCCCCGGCGCCGCCGAAGTTGACGCGTCTGCGGAGGGTGCGTAATGTAGCCCAAGCCGCTTGAACGGGGTACGGCGTTCAGCCGACAGCCGGAAGCGGCCAACCCACTACCTACGACGTCCCTCGCAGAGGGCGAAATCGGTATGCCTGCATGCCCGAATTCGAACTCGGCGAACTCGATTATGAGTTGCGACGGGAATCGGCTACCGTAGTGAATGTCGAAAGATCACACGGCGGAAAGCCGAGGGGTCTGGAGAAAACCCGCCGACCGGGAATCAGCTCCGAAAGGATCTGATAGAGTCGGAAACACCGAAGGGAAGCGCCCGGAGGAAAGCCGTGAGACTGGTTCTCGTGGT
>NZ_JBHUDX010000045.1:0-80784 GCF_042678285.1 Streptomyces caeni | reverse complement strand
CCTCAACGCCGAGCCGCAGCCCGGGCGCGGCACTGTCCTGCTGCTGCGCGAGGCCATCGGATTCTGACATCCCGCGCGGCGGTGAGGACGCCGCGGGGCGGACGGCGAACCGTATCGGGGCTCGGCATCCGACCGCCCGCCTCATGCGGGTGCTGCCGCGCCTGGAGCGCGTCCGGCCGATCGTCCGTGACGACAACCGGGTCCGAGCGCATCGTCCAGGGGCCGGCCGTGTCGGCGGCCGGCGGCGGTCGGGAGGAGCCTTTTGCACAGCAGCGGTGGCTTCGCTCGGACGGACACGCTGCGTTCGAGCGCCTTCAGGTCGTTGACGCGGCCCCCCACCGGGCCGGATGACCAGTCGGTGCTCGTGCCGCCGGCTTCGCCGCCGGACTGCTCCCCGACCGCCGCGGCCGCGGCCCTGCTCGTCGGGGAACTCACACTCGACGACCTCACCACCGCCGTGCACACCCGAGAACTTGCCCCGCACCAGGCTCGGCATGACACCTACCGGTCCCCGCCGGCGAGCGCGGCCGCCAGGACAGGCCCGATCTGGGTCAACGCCGAGGGGCGCATCATCCGGAGATGTGTGGTGGCGATCTCGTGGGTCGTGATGCGGCCGCCGATATGCGGGCGCCAGTCGTCGGCCAGTGCATTCGGTCCAGCCGTGCACAGCAGCAGATCACCGCCGAACCGGCCGGGGGTGAAGCGGTCACGCAGCCGGCTGCTGTGCCCGGCGGTGGCGGTGATCCGGGCGATCGTCTCCTCCGGCAGGCTGGCATCGCCGATCTCCTCCGCGAGTGCCTCGTCGAGCGTGTCGTCGGCAAGGCCCTCCGCCTGCGTGCCATCGGTCTCGGCGGCCACCGGCGTCACGTCCAGCACGGCCAGCAACGCCACCTGCTGCCCTTCCCGCTCGAGTTGGACCGCGATCGCGTGGGCGACCAGACCACCGAACGACCAGCCGAGCAGCCGGTACGGTCCACTCGGTTGTACCGTACGGATGCGGCACAGATAGTCCGCCGCCAACTGCTCGATGGTCTGCGGCAGGACGGAGTCGCCGCTCAAGCTCGGTGCCTGCAGTCCGTACAGCGGCGTCTCCGGGTCGAGGTGGTGCAGCAGACCGGCGTAGGACCAGCTCATCCCGCTGGACGGATGGATGCAGAACAGCGGTGGCTGACTGCCGTGCCCGCGCAGCTCGAGCAGTACGTCATGGGCCCCGCCCTCAGTGGTGTGCCCCGCGACCAGCCGCGCGAGCGCGGCCGGTGTCGGTGCCTCGAACACGGCGCTGACTCCCAGCTCCACCCCCAGCGCGGTCCGCACCCGGCTCACCAGACTCGTCGCCACCAGCGAGTGCCCGCCGAGGTCGAAGAACCCGTCGTCCGGGCCGACTTCGTCGATGCCGAGCACGTCGGCGAACAACGTGCACAGCACCGCCTCCAACGGCGAGCGAGGGCGACTGGCCGACACGTCAAACGTCGGTGCGGGAAGCGCCCGCCGGTCGACCTTGCCGGTAGGTGTCAGCAGGAACTCCGCGGAGACCATGACCACCGCCGGCACCATGTGGGCGGGGAGGTACCGGGAGGCGAACTCCCGCGCGACCACGCCCAACTGTGACGGGTTCACCGAACCGTCCGACCTGCCCGGGGTGACATACCCGACCAGGCACCGCTCGCCCCGACCGTTCGTGCCGGCGACGACCACTGCGTCCGCCACTCCAGGGCACCGGGCCAGCGTCGACTCGACCTCGCCCAGCTCGATCCGGAACCCCCGGATCTTCACCTGGTCGTCCATCCGCCCCGAGTACTCCAAACCCCAGCGCCCCAGCGCACGAGGTCGCCGGTCCGGTACAGCCGCTCGCCGTCACCACCGAACGGATCCGGCACGAACCGGTCGGCCGTCAACCCGCCACGACCCCAGTAACCCCATCCCACGCCCACGCCGCCCACGTACAGCTCGCCCACCACACCGGGCGGTACCAGGTTCAACCCGTCGTCCAGGACGTAGCATCGAACGCCGGGAAGCGGCCGGCCGACCAGGCCGGTCGCGGCCGTCCGGTCGAGGTCGAGGGCGGCGTGGGTGACATGCACGGTTGTCTCGGTGATGCCGTACATGTTCACCAGCTCGGGCTTGCCCGGACCGTGCCGCCCGTACCACTCCTCCAGCCTCGCCAGGTCGAGCGCCTCGCCGCCGAAGACCAGGTAGCGCAGAGCCAATTGGCTGGAGGTGACCGGGTCCTCGGCATCGGCTCGTGCCAGTTCGTAGAACGCCGACGGGGTCTGGTTGAGGACGGTGACCCGCCGGTCGGCCAGCAGTCGCAGGAAGTCCGGCGCGGACCGGGCGGTGTCGACCGGAACCACCACCAGCGTGCCGCCGTGGAGGAGCGCGCCCCACAGCTCCCAGACCGAGAAGTCGAATGCGTAGGAGTGGAACAGCGTCCAGACGTCGTCCTGCCCGAAGTCGAACAGGTCGCGGGCGGCGGCGAACAACGCCATGACGTTGGCGTGCGCGACGACGACTCCCTTCGGCCGTCCCGTCGACCCGGAGGTGTAGATCATGTAGGCGGCGTCGCCGGGATCCCGCACGACCGGCGGAGCGCCGCCAGGGGTGTCCGCCAGCCGGGCCGCCACGGCCGGATCGTCCAGCAGGAGCACGGGGTCCCCGGACCGGAGCACCTCCGACGTGCCGACGACCACGACCGGGTCCGCGTCCTGCACCATCCACGCGACACGTTCCTCGGGATAGCTCGGATCCAACGGCAGATAGGCCGCGCCGGTCTTCAGCACGGCGAGCAGCGCCACCGGCAGGTCCAAGGACCTCGGCAGGCACACCCCGACGAACGCACCGGGGCGTGCGCCGGACCCGGCCAGCAGGCGGGCCAGCCGGTTCGCCCGGCTGTCGAGCTCCCGATAGGACAGTGACAGTTCACCGCAGACCACCGCGACGGCGTCCGGTCGTCGGCGCGCCTGCTCCTCGAACAGGTCGATCAGGTTCGCAGTCACCATCGAAAACGCTCCCTTTTCCTCGGCGCCGGATCGGAAGAAGCACTGAGTCGGACCCAGGTGGCCTCCGCCCGGCCGAACTCGGTGCCGTCCGGACCGAACAGTGCGCTGACCACCCGCGCGGTCCGTCCGACGGTCGCGATGTGCTGGGCCACGACGATCGCGGGCTCGCCGGACGGAGGGACCGCGTGGACGCGCGCGGACATCCTGCCGAGCACGTAAGGAGAGCCGCTCTGGTCGAGGGTCCAGCCGCCGGGACAGTCCAGCACGGCCCACACGGTGTCGAGGTCCGGGTCGCCGGTGGGGGCCCAGATGCACGCGACAACACCCGGAAGACCGTCCACACCCCCCGGAGTCAGATGCAACGCAGCCGGGTCGGTCCTGGCGGTTCCACACACGAGGCACTCCGGGAACGGGTGCGCCGCCGCGCCCGCGAAGAACGTGCTCGCCCGTTCCGCGGCGGCGACGGTGACGAACGGCGCCACCGCCGACTGGTCGTGCACCACGGCGGAAACCGTCGCGACGAGCTCGTCCTCGTGCCAGACGAGCGCTCGCCCGCGATGCGCGTGGACGGCCAGCTCGGTGTCGAGCGGTGGGGCCGCGTGCAACTGGACCACCACGGCCGTCCCGACCACGTCGACGGCGCTCCTGGCGAACATCCCGCACGCGTATCCACCGTTCGCGCTGCCGGGTGGGCCGTTGTGGGCTCGGGCGATCCGGCAGGTCCGCACCTCAGTCATCCGAGACCATTCCGTCGACGAACTGTGTCAGCAGCGCGGCCGGGGCGTCGAGGAACGTGTGGTGCACGCCCGGCAGCACCACCCGGTGGACCCTCTTGGAGTACTGGTCCCACCCGCTCATGCGCTCGGGAGCGACCTCGTGGTCGGCCGACCAGCCGATCGCGGTGATCGCGGTGTCCAGCAGCACCGGCTCTGCCGGCTTGTAGGCCTTGTTGGCCTCGACGTCCGCTCTCAGCACCTCGGTGACGACGTCCAGGACGGTGTCGTCGAGCTCGTTGGTACTCAGCGCGACCAGTTCCGCGCGAAGTTGTTCGTCGGTCATCGTCAAGTAGCTGCCACCGGGGCCTTCATGGGGCGCGACCTGGGAGGAGCAGAACAACCGCCGTGGCATCGGCAACCCTTCGCGGTGCAGCACGACGGCGATCTCGAACGCGATCAGCGCGGAACTGCAGTGCCCGAACAGTCCGAAGGGACGATCCATGGCGGGCAGCAGCGCCTCGACCACGTCCTTTGCGAGCTGTTCGTAGGTCCCGAAGTGCGGTTCCCGCAGCCGATTCTCCCGGCCCGGCAACTGCACCGGGCAGAGTCCGGTATCGCCCGCGACGTCCGGCCACCGGCCGAACATGGAGGCGCCCGCGCCCGAATAGGGCAGGCAGAAGATCCGCGACGGAGTCTCCCGCAGCGGCCGGGGCAGCCACCTGCGCAGGGGAACAGTCGATCCGCTCGTCATGGCCGTACTCCTCGTGCCGTCACCGGCAGGCTGGTGTATCCCGCGATGAAGTTCGACCGCAGCCGCACGGGTTCGCCGACGACCTCGATGTCGGCGAAGCCGGTCAGCAGCTCGTGGAACAGGACCCGCAGCGCGACCCTGGCGACGGTGTGCCCGACGCAGTAGTGCGGGCCGACACCGAAGGCGACATGCTTGTTGGGGCGCCTGCGGATGTCGAACGTGTCGGACCGCGAGAACACGGCCTCGTCCCGGTTGGCCGAACCCAGCCACGCGACGACCGCGTCGCCCGCGTGCACCGTGATGTCACGGATCCGCACGTCCCGCCTGGCGCCTCGTTCCGCCACCACCAGCTACTGCGGTGGACGAGTACCCTAAACTCATGGTCGACGAAGGCGCGGTGCACCTTGTTTCCGACGAGCCGATCGGATATCGATTCAACGATTTCGACTGTCATGCTATTCGTCTCCCTCTCGAGGTCGGCCCGCACCGTCCGAGATTCTGGATAAGCAGAGCAAGGACCTGCACGCACTCCGCGCTCTCACCGGCCAGCCTCGGTGAGTCCGATGCAAGCCCTGCTTCTGCCGACTGCTGGTTCGGCACCGCGCCCTTCCTCAATACACTGCGACGGTGAGTTCCCCGCACCGAGCACCAGTGTCAGGGCACAGGTTGAACGGAGACAGAAACATCAGGCTTATCCGGTGCAGTCACCACGACTATCCACTGTGCGCACTACAACTTCTGGGCCTGTCCCGTAGTCGGTGGTGACGCTGGTTGCCCAACTGTGATCACCAGCTGCGGTGGACGCCGGCTCTCTTGTAGCAACGGTGTTTCCGGGCCTGTCTGCGGTGGCCGTGGAAGGCGTGACGGATGATGTCGAGGCGGTGGTCACGGCTAGGAGTCGGAACGATCCGGTGTCATGCCCGATGTGCGGGACGCCGACGTCGAAGGTGCACGGGTATCACCGGCGAACGATGGCGGACGTGCCGGTGGACGGCCGCCGGGTCGTCATCCGGTTGCGCGTACTGCGGCTGGTCCGCCCGGTTCCGGGATGCCGGCGCCAGACCTTCGGCGAGCAGATCGCCGGGGGCTGGAACGTCATCAGCGCCGGACAGTGCGGCAGACAGGCCAAGCGTCAGAGATGGCAGGGGAGTTCTGCGGTCGTGCAGCTGCTCGTCTCACCCGTGTTCTGACGGTGCCGGGGCAGACCCTGCGTGGTTCCCATGTTCACTTCGTCCCGGTCCTCACGGGAGGGACCCGAGCCGCCGCCACGCCTACGCTTCCTCGGCATGGCGGCTGCCCTCTGCTTCACCCGGCTGCTGCGCCAGCCGGGTGCCGGGGGTCTCTCACCCCCCGTCCGGAAACAAAGCGCCCGGCTCCGCGCGGATCGGTGAGCGACTCCGCGGCGTCAGTATCCGGCCAGTGACCACCCTGCTTGAGTTTCCGCCGTGAACGGCACCACACACGGAAGCCGCTACGCCTGAAGGTGTCGGTCCTCCGTTCGCACGTCGACCATCCCTGCGGTGAGCGTCGCCCCGTCCTGCGGGTCGACGAGCAGGAACGAGCCGGTTCGTCTGTTCTCCGGATAGTCGTCGACGGCGAGCGGCTCGGCGGTGCGGATCCGTATGCCGCCGATGTCGTTGACAGAGAGACCGTCCTCGCAGGGCAGCCGACGGGCGTCGGTGACCTCGATACCGTAGTCGATCCGCTCCACCATCGCCGGGACCGTCCTGGTGATGTGTTTGAGCAGCACGCGCTGTCGCGCCCGCAGCGGGCGATCGTGCAGATGGCACACATTGGCGGTGATGTGCCGAAGCAACTGTGGAGCAGGGCCCGCGGTCAGCATGTCACCCCGGGAGATGTCGATCTCGTCGGCGAGTCGTACGGCCACCGACTGCGGTGCCCGCACACTGTCGGTCTCCTTGCCGAGCACGCTGAGGCCGACGACCGTGCTGGTCTCCCCGGACGGTTGTACGACGACGCGGTCGCCGACCTCGAGAACGCCGGAGGCGAGTTGTCCGGTCGGCCAGCGCTCCACGACCCGCCGGTGCTCCGAGGGGTGCCGGATCACGTACTGCACCGGCAGGCGCAGCGGCTTGCCGACCGGATCCGCCCCGACCGGCACGTTCTCCAGGTGGGACAGCAGTGTGCCGCCGTCGTACCAGTCCATCCTGGTTGACGGTTCGACCACGTTGTCGCCGGTCAGCGCGGACATCGGGATGGCGGTGACGTCCGCGATCCCCAACTCGCGCGCCCGCTGGGCGAACTCGTCCGCGATCGCCGTGAAGGCGGACTCTCGGTAGCCGACGGTGTCCATCTTGTTGACCGCCAGCACGACGTGCGGTACCCGCAGCAGTGCCGCGATCGCGCCGTGTCGCATCGTCTGCGCGACCACGCCGTTGCGCGCGTCGACAAGGATCACCGCCAGGTCGGCAGTGGAGGCGCCGGTGACCATGTTGCGCGTGTACTGCACATGACCAGGGGTGTCCGCGAGAATGAACCGGCGCGCAGGCGTCGCGAAGTAGCGGTAGGCCACGTCGATGGTGATGCCCTGTTCCCGTTCCGCCCGCAGGCCGTCGGTGAGCAGAGCCAGGTCGGGGCCGTCCTGACCCCGTCTGCGGGACACCTCCTCGATGGCCGTCGCCTGGTCGGCGAGGACGGACTTGGTGTCGTAGAGCAGCCGTCCGACCAAGGTGGACTTGCCGTCGTCGACCGACCCGCAGGTGGCCAGCCGCAACAGCCCACCCGGGAGCCGGCCGGTGGAGCACGTCTGATCTGCCGCTTCCGCGCCGCCTGTTGACATGTCTAGAAGTACCCTTCCCGCTTGCGGTCCTCCATGGCTGCCTCGGACAGCCGGTCGTCGGCCCTGCTCGCGCCGCGCTCCGTCACACGGCTCGCGGCGATCTCCGCGATCACCTCGCTCACCGTCGAGGCGGACGAGTCGATCGCGCCGGTGCAGGACATGTCACCGACCGTGCGGTACCGGACCCGCCGCTCGGACAGGGACTCTTCGTCCCGGGGGCCGCCCCAGTCGCCGGGCGCGAGCCACATGCCGTCGCGCTGGAACACCTTGCGCCAGTGTGCGAAGTAGATCTCCGGCAGTTCGATGCCCTCGTGCTCGATGTACTGCCAGACGTCCAGCTCCGTCCAGTTGGACAGCGGGAAGACGCGGAAGTGCTCGCCCGGCTGGTGGTGACCGTTGTAGAGCTGCCACAGTTCGGGCCGCTGTCGGCGCGGCTCCCAGGTACCGAACTCGTCCCGCAGGCTGAACACCCGCTCCTTGGCGCGTGCCTTCTCCTCGTCGCGCCTGCCGCCGCCGAACACGGCGCCGAAGCGGCCGTCGCGGATGGCGTCCAGCAGGGGAAACGTCTGGAGCGGATTGCGGGTGCCGTCCGGCCGCTCGCGGAGCGTTCCGTCGTCGATGTACGACTGCACGGACGCCACGTCGAGCCGGAGGCCGTGCTTCTCGACGATCCGGTCGCGGTAGGCGATCACCTCGGGGAAGTTGTGGCCGGTGTCCACGTGCAACAGGGAGAACGGCAGTGCCGCCGGGGCGAACGCCTTGAGGGCCACGTGCAGCATGACGATCGAGTCCTTGCCACCGGAGAACAGCAGCGTCGACCGGTCGAACTGCCCCGCCGCCTCGCGGAAGATGTGGGCCGCCTCGGCCTCCAGGGTTTCGAGGTGCGTCAGCGGGGGCACCGGTTCCGCTCGCGGGCCGATGCGTCCGGGACGGCCGGCGGGCACGACCCGCGCCGGGGCGGTCATGACAGACCCCGTGCCGTGAGCAGCGCGCGCACCTGGCGGACCGACTCCTCAACCGTCCGGTGCTCTGTGTGGACCCGCAGATCGGGATCGATCGGCGCCTCATAGGGGTCGTCCGCGCCGGTGAGACCGCTGAGTTCGCCTGCCGCCTGCCTGGCGTAGAGGCTCTTGACGTCCCGGTCGGCGCAGATCTCCACCGGGGTCGCCACGTGCACCTCGATGTAGGGGATGCCGCGCGCCGTGTGCAGGTCGCGGACCGCGGCGCGGGACAGCGCGTAGGGGGCGATGACCGGCACCAGCACCGTGACGCCGTGCTCGGCGAGCAGTCCGGCCACGTAGCCGATCCGCCGCACGTTGGTGTCCCTGTCCTCCTTCGAAAACCCCAGCTCCGCGGAGAGTGCGGCACGGACCTCGTCACCGTCGAGCACCTGGACCCGGTGTCCATCGGCGCGCAGTCGCTCGGCGAGACCCGCCGCGATGGTGGTCTTGCCCGCGCTCGGCAGGCCGGTCAGCCAGACCGTGCCGCCCTGCCACTCGGCTGATGTGCCATTCGGTTCGCTCATGTGCGGATCTCCCTTTCGCGTGAGCTCTGGGTGGGCGCCCCAGCACCGGAGATGCGCACTGTGATGCCGGTCCCCGTGCGTACTCGTGACGACGGTCAGCGGATGGGTGGTCACGGTCTCTCCAGTCATCGGCGGGGGTTCACAGGGGGTGGAGACCGGGGAAGGTCAGGCCGAGGTTCTCGGGCCGACCCATGCGGATGTTGAGGCACTGCAGGGCGTTGCCGGCGCCGCCCTTGACCAGGTTGTCCAGGGCGGCGATCGTGGTCAGGCGACCGCTGTCCTCGTCGACCGCGTAGCCGACGTCGCAGTAGTTGGAGCCCAGGAGGATCTTCGGGTCGGGGTAGCGGAAGGTGCCGCGTTGGTGCGCGACGACCCGGACGAAGGGTTCCTCGGAGTACTGCTCGCGAAAGGCCCGGCGCACGGTCTGCTTGTCCACGCCGGGGCGCAGCGTGGCGTGGCAGATGGTCTGGATCCCACGGACCGCTTCGACGCCGGTGGCGGTCATCGCGGCCGACAGGCCCAGATGCCGCGAGATCTCGGCTTCGTGGCGGTGTCCGGTGGGCGCGAACACGCGCATGGAACCGCTGCGTTCGGCGTGCAGGTTGGCAGGGCCGGCCGTGGCCCCGGACCCGCTGGAACCGGTACGCGCGTCGAACTGAGCGCCTTGCTCCAGATCGATCAGGTCCCGGACCACCAGGGGGTACAGGGCGAGTACGCCGGCCATGGCCATGCAACCGGGAACACTGATCAGGTCCGCGGTGCGCAGACGGTCGCGGTGCAGTTCGGGAATGCCTGGCACGAAATCGCCCAGCAGATGCGCAGCCCGGTGCTCCTCGCCGTAGTAGCGCCTGAAGACTTCGGTGTCATCGAGCCGGAAGTCCCCGGTCAGGTCGAAGACGAGCTTGGACCGCTGCGTCCAGTGATCGATCTGGGTCATCGCCACCCGGTGCGGCAGCGCCAGGAACACCGCGTCGCACTCTCCGACCTCGTCTGCCGAACAGAACGTCAGATCGGTGACGGACCGCAGATTCGGATGCACACCGTCGACCCGTTTCCCTGGGAAACGGGACGAAACCGCGCCCACCACCTCGACCTCGGGATGTCCCAGCAGCAGCCGCAGCAACTCCCCGCCGATATAACCGGCCGCACCGGCCACCGCCACCCGCGTCACGACCGTATCCCCCGCGCTGCAACACGCCGACGCATCACCACGACTCCTTCCGGTCCGAACCGACGGCCCATGCGAAGAAAACTACGAACCCGCGCGCCTCACGCGCGTCCGCGACGAACACAGCCTCGAGGAGGCGTCCGACTTAGATTCCTGGCGCGTGACTAATCACCTCGATTACCCGACCTGAGCGCTGTATGTGCCAATCTTGAGATCGGCCCATATGCGTCGTGGAGTTCAGTGCGGCGTTCCCAGCGCTGCCATCACGTCACCGAGGGAAAGACGGACCAGATGAGGGTCACTCAGAACCCCGACTTTCGGCGGCTGCGGGCCGCGCAGGGCGTCAGTCAGATAGGCAGCCAGATCGGCTTCCTGGCGCTGCCGCTCGCCGCCCTCCAGGTGCTGCACGCCAGTGTGTTCGAAGTCAGTGTGCTCACCGCCGCGCAGATCGTGCCCTTCCTACTGATCGGTCTGCCTGCCGGGGTGTGGGTCGACCGGATGCGCCGAAGGCCCATTCTGATCAGCACCGACCTCTTCCGCGGGCTGCTGCTGTTCACCGTCCCGCTGGCCTACGCGCTGGACATGCTCACCCTCGGCCAGCTCTATCTGGTCGCGTTCGGGCAGGGTGTCGCCACCGTGTTCTTCGACGTCGCCTACCAGTCGTATCTGCCGGACGTCGTCGAGACCGATCAGCTGACCGAAGGCAACGCCCAGTTGGAACTGGCGCGGTCCGCGTCGCAGTTGATCGGCCCCAGCGCGGGCGGCTGGCTGATCTCGGCGTTGAAGGCCCCGGTCGCGCTGGGCGCAGACGCCCTGTCCTTCCTGTACTCCGCGTTCATGGTGTCGCGCATCCCTGCCGAGCGGGAGAAGCCGGTGGTGACGAACGGCAACCGGACGACCTGGTCGGTGCTGTGGAAGGAGGTCGGCGAGGGTCTGACCTTCGTACGTCACCATCGCCTGCTGGCCCCGCTGGCCGGGGTCGGGGGGCTCCTCAACTTCTCCTACGGCATGGTCGCAGCCATTTTCACCACCTACACGGTGCGTGAACTGGGCTTCTCCGCCGCCAAACTGGGCACCATGATGGCGATCGGGTCTCTCGGCGTCGTCCTGGGGGCCGTCGTGGCCCGCAGGTTGTCGCATCGCCTGGGCACCGGGCCGAGCATCGTGCTGGGTGCGCTCCTCAACGGCGTCGGTCCTCTCTTCACCCCCGCCGCGCCCACCTCGGCCCCCGAAGTGGTCATCACCTGCGGCCTGTTCCTGCAGTCGTTCGGCGTGGTGCTCTTCAACGTGAACCAGGTCAGCCTGCGTCAGAGCATCACCCCGCGACCGCTCATGGGCCGCATGACCGCCACGATCCGGTTCGTCATGTGGGGCACGCTTCCCGTCGGATCGCTGTGCTCCGGTGCGCTCGCCTCGAACATCGGCCTGCACCGCGCCCTGTGGGTGTCGGCGGCGGTCGGCGCCCTGGCGTTCCTTGGGGCGCTGTTCTCCGGCGTCCGGACCGTGGGCACGAGGAAGGTTCCGCTGCCGGCCTCGGCTGCCGACACCCCGGTCGCCGGCGAACCGGCAGAACAGTGCGACCGCACCGACGTCAGGTGAGTCCGCGACAAACGCACCCGCGAGCGTGTTGACCTGGCTCTCCTGCGGTTGAGCCTCTCGATTACCACGGTGCGACCCAGTCCTGCCATTTTTGATGCTGGCCCGTGTTTCTTGATGCCAGACCTGGATGTAAGATCTGGAGGCCCCTCTGTGAAATCCGTACTCATCCTCTCCAAATGGAATGCCGGCGCCGTGGCCCCTGCTGCCGATCAGCTGCGAGCCCGCGGAATCCGGTCGGTACTGATATCCGAGATTCCGGACACTCGCCACCGCGACACATGCGATGACCATGTCGTGGTGGACTGGGACAGCGAGGACCTGCCCACGCTCATCGCCCGGCTCGACGAGCGCGACATCGTCCCCATCTCCGTCGTCAACCTGATGGAACCGCTGCTCCCCTGGCAGGGCGGTCTGGCCGCGCACTACGGCCTTCCGGGCGCCGGCGTCGGCCTCGATGTGCTGGCCAGCAAGACGCTGGTCCGAGAGCGTATGCGAGGCCTGGGGCTGTCCTCCATCGGCTTCTGCGACAACCCGGCGGAGGTGGATTTCTTCCCCGCCATCGTCAAACCCTCGCGTGAGTCCACGGCCTCGCGGTTGGTTCGCCGGGTGGACGGCCCGGCCGAGCTCCTCGCCTATGAGCGCCACCTGGCGGAGCGCGGCTTCGGCGACACGGAAATGATCATCGAGGAGTATCTGCCCGGTGTCGAGTTCTCCGTGGACGGACCCGTCGTGGACGGCCGCTTCCATCCGGTCCTGGCGGTCGAGAAGCCCGACCACGACGACGTCAGGCACCACGACGCGGGGCTTCGGGTCCATCCGCCGCAGCAGGATCACGTGCGTGCCGGTGTGCCTGTCCTGACCGGGATGCTCGACGCACTCTGCGCCGACCTCCGCCTCGACCAACTCTGGCTGCACGTCGAGGGCCGGGCCGACGAGAACGGCCGGACGGAGCTGGTGGAGATCAATCCCCGTTTCGGTGGCGGCATGTATCCGACGGCGATACAGGAGATCAGCGGGATCGACCCGGTGGAGGCGATCGTCTCCATGGCGCTGGGCGAGTTCACGCTGGAACGGCTGGGCCCGCTTCGCGACCGGACGATCATCGGGTGGGTCGACGTGGAAGCCGAGGAGCTCGGCCGGGTGGAGATCAGCGCCACGGAGGACGACCTGTGCGCACTCCCGGGCGTCGTCAAGGCGGTGGTCGTCGACGGCTACCAGGTGACCGACCTGGAGCAGGAGAACTACTTTCTACGTTTCGCGATCACCGCCGATTCCGTGAGTGAGTTGCGCGCTCGCGCGGCGCACGTTCTGAGCACCGTCGGTGAATGGCACGTCGTATGAGATTCCCTGAAGGTCAACGCGATGCGTTCCGGCGATAAGTCTGTCACGGACGCACAACGCACCCGCACGCCGGTAGCGTCCCAACGACGCGGCAACTCGAATTTCTGCCCCTGACCGGAGGAGACCGAGAGAATGGATGGACTGAAGTTCACACTCGGCAATGCGCGTAACGACCTGTTTCGGGACAGCGACGACTGGGACAAGTTCAGCCGGTTCTGGGAGGACCTGCCGCTGGACCTGTACATGGGAGACGGCGGCACTTACCGTCACCGTAAGCACTCCGTGATTTCATACACCGTCGCCGACGGCGCCGTCGCGTCGGTCACCCAGGACGGTTTCCTGCAGAGCAAGGAGATAAACCGTCTGAACGGCGGCATCGTCCGCCGCTTCGAGCCGATCGACCAGGCTCTGCTGGATACTTCCGTGTTCCGGCGGATGCTGGCCCATTTCGTCGCACGCATCGCGGAGATCACACCCGACGGTGAACGTGTGGCTTCTGTCCGTCGGATCAGCATCCATCAGCACCGTATCGTCGCCAACGAGAAGGAAGCGGGGAATCCGACCCCGGAGGGAATCCACCGGGACGGTGTCGAGCACATCGTCATGATGCTGATCGCGCGGAAGGGCGTCACCGGCGGGGTCAGCACGCTCTACGACAACGCCGAGTCACCGGTGCTGACCCACACCCTGAGCGACCCCGGAGACTACATATTCCTGGACGACCGCACGGGTCTGCATTCCGTGTCTCCGGTACGGGTGGCCCCGGCGACTCCGGAGGGGTACCGCGACATGTTCTTCCTGGAGTTCTGCTGACGAAGAAGAGCTCTGAGGCAGGTACACCCGGCCGGCGCCGGGGAACACGGGGAAGCGGGGCGGAGCGCACGAAGATCCTCGGATCCGGGCCCGGCAGCCTGGCGAGGACCGCTGTCACTGCTCCGCCCCGCCAGGTACCCGGCTCCTTCGAGCAGCCGGGCGGAACAGCGGTGGAGTGGAACCCCGCGGGTGAACTGGGCGACGTGGGCGGGTCGGTCACGTCACCGATCCCCAGCGGCACCTCGCCGAGGTGACAGAGGACCAACCGGCCGCTTGGCCGGACCCGGCGGCTGCCCGGGGAGCGTCCGGTCACCGTCCGCTCAGGGCCCGGTGCACGCCTCGGCCGACGCCCGAGCGCCCCCTGGTCTCGTTCTCGGCCAGGGGTCGACGCGACGCTTCACGGCGATCACCTCGGCGCGGGCGGCGACGTTCTCGCGTCTTGCAGCGCCGTCCGCCCGCCGCGCGGGTGAGTCCGTCCACGTCCTCCCGGCCCAGGCGGCCTGCCGGCCGACCGCGTTGCCGCCGGAGCGGACCGGCATCCGCCGCACCATCAGGCCCGGCTCGATACCGAAGGCCTTCTCCACCGCCCGGGTCCGCGCCCGACCCCCGACCCCGAAGTACGGGAACGGCCATCGCTCACCGGGCCGGTGAGGCGGTCGCCCGGGCTCCGTTCGCATAGCGGGACAGCACGACCTGAGCGTCTTCGCTCTTGAGAGCCGACAGCAGCTCGGACACCTGCTCCTGACCGCGCACGACATTGACGGTGCGGCACTGGCGGGTGATCAGGACGGCTCCCTCGTGGAGCTGCTGGTAGCCGAAGAGGCGTGAGGTACGCATGGTTCTCCGATCGACGAGGGCCAAGGGTCGGCCCAGACGGCCACCTCCGACCGTCCTGCCGCATGAAAAAAGCTACGCGCAGATCAGCACCGTGCGCGTCCGCGGCAAATTCAATGACGGAGATGCGCCGCGTTGATTCAAGGCCCTTTCGGCCACGAGCTCCGTTTACCGCGGTAAGCGACGCGCTTAGCCGCAGGAGAGAAAGATCAACATGACGTGTCTCCGCGAATGCATTCACCGGGGACGCATCTGACGTCGGCCCGGCCGTACCGTCTTTTTCGACGCGGCAGACCGGCGGTCCGCCTCGGAACAACCGATTGAAAGGAATTCACCGCATGCCCACCATGCAGGCCTGTCCTGAATGTGAGGACGAGGTGCAGATCAGCCAATCGGCGCGGCTCAACGAGATCATCGATTGCGCGGGCTGCCGAAGCGAACTGGAGATCGTGGCGCTGAGTCCGATGGTGCTCGCCCGCGCGCCCGAGGTCGAAGAGGACTGGGGAGAGTAGCGGCCGCGAGCAGGCACGCGCGATACAACGGGGCTCGACCAGGCCCGCGTAGAGACGGTCGGCCCTCCCCGCCCCGTATCCCGTCCGATTCCCCGCGTACTGGAGACACTGTGACCACCAGACCGCTCATGGTCATCAAGTGCGGCGGCAATCCGTCCGTGGACGCCGCGGGCATCTGCGCCGACGTCGCCGGGCTCGCCGGCGAAGGACAGTCGATCCTCCTGGTGCACGGCGGTTCCGGGGAGATCGCACGACTGGCCGGGAGACTCGGTGTCCCGCAACGCACCCTCGTCGCCCCGGACAAGGTGTCCACCCGGTACACCGACCCGGCGACACTGGAGGTGGTCGTCCTCGCGCTGGCCGGCGGGGTCAAACCGAAGATCGTCGCTGAGCTCTCCAGGCTCGGGGTGCCCTCGGTCGGTCTCACCGGCCTGGACGGCGGCATGCTGCGCGCCCGCCGCAAGTCCGTCGTGCGCTCCGTCGTGGACGGCCGCACGACCCTAATACGGGACAACCTCAGCGGCCGGCTCGGCGAGGTGCGTACCGAACTCCCCGAATCCCTGCTGCGCTCCGGCTTCGTGCCGGTGGTCTCGCCGCCCGCGATCGACGAGCACGGTCAGCCGGTGAACGTCGACGCCGACCGGGTTGCGGCCGCGCTCGCGGCGGCACTCGGCGCCGACCGACTGGTGCTGCTGACCGGCGCACCGGGTGTGCTCGCCGATCCCTCCGACGAGACCAGCGTGCTGAGCACCTACGAGGTACCCGCGGCCGGTGCGCCCGGTCGGCGCATCGGCGGTGGCATGGCGCTCAAGCTCGTCGCGGCGCGGGAGGCGCTGACCGGCGGGGTGCCGTCGGTCCGTATCGCGGATGGGCGAGTGCCGGACCCGGTCAGCCGGGCCCTGGCCGGATCCGGCACCGCCGTGACGATGAGTCCGCGATCCGATCACCGGCTCGACCAAGCCCTTCCGTCCGCGGTATCCACCCCAAGAAAGTAGTTGACGATGCCAAGCAGTTCCTCGGCGCAAACCAGGCGCGTCGCGTTCGTCGACGCGTTCGCGATGGGACGCCTCCTTCTGCCCGTCATGAACCGGCTCGGCATAGAGTGCGTGCACGTCCAGTCGCCGCACCCCGACGTCCACCTGGTCCGGCTGCCGTTCCCCGAAGGCTTCGTGGCCAATGTGCGGCACCACGGCGACGTCGCGGCCACCGCGTCCGCGCTGCGCGAGCTCGAGGTCGGTTCGGTGATCTCCTCCGGGGAGTCCGGCGTCGAGCTGACCGACCGGCTCGCCGCCGAACTCGGCACTCCCGGCAACGGGATGAGCCGGCCGACGTCCCGCCGCAACAAGTACGACATGGTCCTGGCCCTGCACGCCGCGGGCGTCGAATCCGCGGCCACGATCGTCTCGGCCGATGCCGACGAGATCATCGAGTGGGCCGAGACGACCGCGGGTTATCCGGTCGTCCTCAAACCGGTCTCCAGCTGCGGCACCGACAACGTCGTGGCGTGTTCGTCCGCGGATCAGGTTCGTGCCGTCCACGAAAAGATCATGACCAGTCCCGACCGCCACGGCCTGCCCAACACGGTCGTCCTCGCACAGGAGTTCCTGGACGGGGACGAGTACTTCGTCAACACGGTCAGCCGGGACGGCAGGCACCACACCGCCGAGATCTGGCGGTACTACAAGACGCGGCTCCCCGGCGGCAACATCATCTACGACTACAACGAGCCGCTGTCACCGGACGATCCGCAGGCCATGACGGTGGAGGCCTATGCCCACCAAGTGCTCGACGCCCTGGAGGTCCGGAACTGGGCCAGCCATACCGAGATCATGATGACCGCCAAGGGACCGGTGCTCGTCGAGTGTGCCGCACGCTTCGGCGGCGGGCAGGTTCCGGATATCGCCCGTCGCTGCCTGGGCACCAACCAGATCGAGCTCGTAGGCCTGTCCGTCGTGGACCCCGACGAGTTCGACCGACTGCCCACCACCGCGTACCAGTTGCTGGAAGGTCTGCGGTATGTGCATCTCATCAACCCGAATGATCATGGTGTGGCCCCGTCCCACGAGGCGATGGCCGCCATTCGTGCACTCCCGTCCTACGCCCACGCCGTCACGACGCATCCGGCGGGGGACCCGCTTCCCCGGACGGTCGACGTGGCGACCCAGCCGGGGTACGTGATCCTCATATCCGAGGATCCGGAACAGCTCCGTGCGGACTACCGGAAGCTCCGGGAAATCGAACGCGACCACCTCTACGCCAACAGCCCCCGCTAGAAGACCCCGGGCCGCTCAGTCCGAGTGCGGCGCACCAGACGGAGGAGCCACATTGTCCAGCAATGTCATACCCGCCGGCTGGCAGCCGGTCACGGCGGTCCACGTGCGCGCCGAGTCGGCGGCGTGAGTGCGGAGACGGCGGACCGGGCGCGCGCCGGCGAGCTGCGATTCCGTGACGCCCTGCGCGGTCTGCCCCGCGGGGTCTGGATCGTCAGCCTCGGCAACCTGATCCTCCAGGCCGGCAGTTTCCTGCCGGTGTTCATCGTGCTGTATGTGACCCAGCGCGGTCATTCCGCCGGGGCCGCGGGGCTCGTGCTGGGCGCGTCCGGTCTGGGCCGGGTCCTCGGCAATGTCATCGGTGGCTATCTCACCGACACCATCGGCCGGCGCTGGGCCATCCTGCTGTCCGTCATGGTCACCTCCGGGCTGACGGCGTCCGTGCCGTTCCTCGGACCGCTCCCGGCGATCATCGCCGTGGTCGGTCTCATCGGCCTGGTGTCGCAGATCTACCGGCCGGCCATGGCGGCGGTGCTGATCGACTCCGTGACGTCCGCCCAGCAACGGCTCGCGGCCTTCGGGGTGCTCCGGTTCGCCCAGAACATCGGCTCCACCCTGGGCGGCGTGCTCGGCGGCGTGTTGGCGAGCATCTCCTATGCGGGGCTCTTCCTGGTGGAGGCTGCCACGCTCCTGCTGTTCGGCGTGATCGTGGCCGTGCTGCTGCGCGACGCACCGCAGCCGCGGTCGGATTTCGGCACCGCGGAAACACGGGCGGACCCGGCGGTCGGGTACCGGCAGGTGCTCACCGACCGCACGCTGGTGCGATTCCTGCTGATGACCGTGTTCTCCATGTTCGCCTACATCCAGACCGCCGTCGGCCTGCCCCTGCATGTCGACGACGTGGGGCTGAGCGCGCGTGACTTCGGTCTTCTCATGGGGCTCAACGGTCTGCTGGTGGTGCTGCTGGAGCTGCCCATCACCAGCGTGATCTCGCGGTACCGGCCGGAGTACGTGCTGGCCGTCGCCAACCTGCTCACGTGCGGCGGTCTCGCGCTGTCCGGGTTCACCGCCGGAATGTCCCTGCTGGCGGCGACGGTGGTGATCTGGACGTTCGGTGAGATGGCGTATTCCTCCATCGTCCAGGCCCACCTGGCGAATCTGACTCCGCCGGGGATGGTCGGGCGTTACCAGGGGCTGTACGGCGCCGCATACGCGCTCGGTACGGGCGCCGGACCGGTCATCGGCGCTGCCGTGTACGCGATCGCCCCGTGTGTGCTGTGGACCCTGGTCGGCGTGCTGGGACTGGTGTGCGCCCAGCTCAGTCTGCGGCTGCGCGGGCCGGACGCCGTAGCCGACGAACCGGTTTCCCGGCCCGGCGACGCACCACCTGGGCGCACCACCTGACGGAGGCACTCCGTCCTCGGCCGGGGTCAGCATGCTGACCCCGGCTTCGGCTTCCCTGAAACACGGGCGCTGTACGGGGCGCCGCACGCCTTCTTGTCGCTGTCGTGGTTCCACTTCCTGTCGCGGCCGTGGTTTCCACGAAAACGCCGCGGGCCGCAGGGGTTCTCTCCCCTGCGGCCCGCGGCGGCGTGTTCCGGCCCGCCGGCCTACGCCTGGCCCCGGGGCCGCAGCCGCAGGCCGTGCATGCCGTTGTCCACAGCGAGCACCGTGCCCACCGAAGCGCTCGACAACGGGCTCGCCAGGTAGGCGATTGCGCCTGCCACCTCGTCGGCCGTCACCAGACGCCCCGTGGGCTGGAACGCGTCGAGCGCGGCCCGGGCGGCCACCGGATCCGCCGCCTGCTCCAGCGACCTGCCGATCCAGGGGGTGTCCGCGGAGCCAGGGGCGACGCAGTTGACCCGGATGCCCTCGCGGACGTGATCCGCCGCCATGGCCAGCGTCAGCGCGTACACCGCCCCCTTGCTGGTCGAATACAGTGCCCGCTGCTCCACTCCGGCCCACGCCACGATCGAGCAGCTGTTGACGATCGACGCGGCGGGTGAGCGCCGCAGGTGCGGTATCGCGTGCCGGGCGACCCTGACCATCCCGACCACGTTGACGTCCAGTACGCGCAACCACTCGTCATCACCGTTCGCGGTGACGTCCCCTATGGCGCCGATGCCGGCATTGTTCACCACGACGTCCAGCCTGCCGAACCGCTCGACCACGGCGTCGACGGCGGCTTTGACCTGGACGTCGTCGGTGACGTCGACCTGGACGCCCATGATGCCGTCCGGCAGCCCCTCCGGCTTCAGATCGAGAGCGGCGACCCGGGCTCCCCTGCTGCTGAGCAGATTCGCCGTTGCCAGACCGATTCCCGACGCACCGCCGGTGACGATCGCGACCAGTCCTGCGAAATCACTCATGAGTTCTCTCCAGTCCACTCGATGGTCAAGTCAGCCCGATACGGCGGTCCGGTTCAGGCCAGCACGTCGGCGATCATGTCGACGCCGAGGTCGATCTCCTCGCGGGTGACGACCAGCGGGGGCGCCACCCGGAGGTGTCCCTTGGCCTCCTTGCACAGCAGGCCGCGCTCGGCCAGTGCCTCGGTCACCCGGCGCCCGGCCACACGCTCTTCGCGGAGTTGCACACCGGCCCACAGGCCACGCCCACGGACCTCGCAGACGCCGTCCAGTTCGTTGAGGCGGAAGTGCAGGTGCGCGCCGAGTTCGCGGGAGCGCTCCTGGAACTCCCCGGTGGCCAGCAGTCGCACGGTCGCGCGGCCGACCGCGCACGCCAGCGGGTTGCCGCCGAAGGTCGAGCCGTGGTCGCCGGGCGTGATCACGCCGAGGACGTCGGCGCGGCCGATCACCGCGGACAGCGGCAGGAGTCCGCCACTCAGACTCTTGCCCAGGGTGTACACGTCCGCACGGACACCCTCGTGGTCAAGCGCCAGGGTCGTGCCGGCGCGGGCCAGTCCGCACTGGACCTCGTCGGCGACGAACAACGTGTTGCTGTCGTCGCACAGTTCACGGACCTCGGCGAGATATCCCTTCGGCGGAACGACCACGCCGGCCTCGCCCTGGATCGGTTCCAGCAGGACCGCCGCCGTGTTCTCGGTGATCGCCGAACGCAGCGCCTCGATGTCGCCGAACGGCACCACCTTGAAGCCGGGCGTGAACGGGCCGAAACCGGCCTGGTGGTTCGGGTGCGTGGAGAACGAGACGATGGTCGTGGTGCGGCCGTGGAAGTTCGCGCCCGCGACGATGATCTCGGCGGCTCCGTCCGGCACGCCCTTGACCTGGTAGGCCCACTTCCTGGCGATCTTCACCGCGGTGTCGACAGCCTCGCCGCCGGAGTTGGAGGGCAGGACCATCTCGGTGCCCGTCAGCTCGGCCAGTTCACGGCAGAACGGCGCGTACTGATCGTGGTGGAACGCACGGGTGCTCAGCGTCAGCCGGTCGAGTTGTGCCTTCGCCGCGGTGATGAGGTCGGGGTGCTGGTGACCGAAGTTGACTGCGGAGTACCCCCCGTGGAAGTCGAGATAGCGCCGGCCTTCCAGATCGTTCATCCAGGCGCCTTCCCCATGGGTGAGCACCACGGGGAACGGCACGGAGTCATGAGCCCCCCAGCGCGTGGCAAGGTCCATGTGGTCCTGAGAGGAGAGGACGTCCACAGTCATGGCGATACTCCTTTTGCGGGCTCCCTGACGGGGCCGTTGTCGTCGACGATCTGTGCCACATGGGGAAACTACGAACTCACCCCCGCCGCACGCGTCCGCGACAAACGCACCGCGACTACGCGCTCCGATTACTCGATCCATGGTGTCCGCCGGGACGACCGACCGCGCAAGGAGCGAACCGACTCCCGTCGCGGTAAGCGAGACGTTCAGCCGCAGGAGAGCAAAGTCAGCGCGGTGTCTCCCCGCGAATGAAATTGTCGCGGACGCACAGGTGTCCGCACGGTCATACGGTCCTTCTCGGCGCGGCAGACCGGTCGTGTCGGCCCATCAACCAATGGTCCTGTTACGGAGGTCACGTGTCAGCGGTGTCGACGATCGAGTGGACGGAAGAATTCGCCCGGGCTGTACGCAGACTCATTGACGTCTCTGTCGACGACTACTACAACCCGTACCGGACCTTCGAGTGGCCCGAATCCATCACGCCGGACGATCTGTGGATGAGTCGGGAGCTGCTGTCCGTCCACGGCACTGCCGCAGAACGGGAGCTGAGCCACGAACAACTCGTGGAACTCTCGCGCTGGGAGAGCGTCAACCTCTACAGCCTGATCGCCCACGGCATCAGGGAGCTGCTCATCGAGGTGATGCGCCGCATCCACACGCCCGGCTACGAGATCCCCACGCCGTACTTCCACCACTTCATCGGCGAAGAGAACGAGCACATGTGGTTCTTCGCTGAATTCTGTCTGCGCTATGCCGGTCGCATTTATCCGGACCGGCGGATGGTGTTCCCGACGGATGAGCGCGCGCCGGAGATGAACAACTTCATCGTCTTCAGCCAGATCCTCATCTTCGAGCAGATCGGTGACTACTTCAACGCCCACATGGCGGCCGACGAGAAACTCCCGGACACGGTGCGAGCGGTCAACCGAATCCACCACCGCGACGAGTCCCGGCACATCGCTTTCGGCGGCAAGCTCGTGAAGGCGCTCTTCGACGAGGTTCGCCGGACGCACTCCGCCGAGGAGGTCGAAGAGGTCGGCCATTATCTGCGCGGCTACATCGACCTGATCATCCAGATGCTGTACAGCCGCGACGCCTACCAGGATGCCGGTATCGCAAATCCCGCGCGATTCCGTGCCTCCGTCATGGCTGATCCGGCGAGGGCGCCGATCAACGCTCGCATCATCGAACGAACCAACAACTTCTATCGACGCATCGGCCTGTTCCACTGACGGGAGATCTCATGCCGACGTTTGTCGCACCTGGAATCGCGGTCCTTGAATCCGAGGAGACCGCCCTGTTCGATGCTCTTGAGGCCCGTTTCCAGGACATCGCTTCCGCGCTGGGCGCCCGACCGGTGGCCGGCCCGGCTCTGCTCCCCGAGGAGGACCTGGCACGCCTCGACTTCTTCCGCAACTTCCCCCACCTCGGACTGCCCGTGGCCACGCTCACGGACCAGGCCCGTGAGGAACTGGCGCGTGGGGAGACCACGGCTCCGTCCCCCGAGCACCGTCTCGTCCCCACCGGCTGCTACCTGCCCACGGCGACGTGCTACGGCTTGCTGGTGTCGCGGCAGCGACGGGACATCGGCACCCCCGAGGTCATCACGGCGGTCGGTCGCTGCTTCAGGAACGAGGAGCACTACGACGGCCTGCGTCGGCTCCGCGCCTTCCATATGCGCGAAGCGCTCTACATCGGCAGCCAGGAAGGTGTGGTGGACCATCTGAGCCGGTCGACCGAGCTCGTCCTGAGCCTGGCCGACCAGCTCGGGATCAAGATACGCAAGGAGCCCGCGACCGATCCGTTCTACCTCGCTGACGGCGCGCGGTCGGTCCTCAACCAGCTGGATCCGGTGAAGTTCGAGTTCGTGTCGGACGACGGGACCGCCATCGCCTCGGTGAACCGCCACCGCAACTTCTTCGGGGAGCGCCTGAACATCTCCTTCGGCGGTGAATCCGCCTACAGCGGGTGTCTGGCGTTCGGTGTGGAGCGCTGGGTCCATGCGCTTCTGCAGGTGCACGGCGACCCTCAGCGGGCGCTCGTCGCAGTCAACGAATCGGCAGCCTAGGAAGGTGTGAACATGGACGAAATCATCAACTGGATCCGGTCCAAGAACCCGGATCTGGACGGAGAGATCGCCGGCGACACCGATCTCATCGAATCCCGGCTCATCGCGTCGGTCTCGTTCCTGGAGTTCATCGATCTTCTGGAGGAGCTCACCGGAAGGCAGATCGACGTCAGCTCGTTGAGCGTGGCCGACTTCCGCACCATCGACCGGATCAACGAGACCTTCTTCGCACCGGTGGCCTGAACCGCCGGCCTGAACGAGACAAGACGGAGGAGCGTCGTGAACGTCGTGCCCGGGATGCCGGCTGGTGCGCTCCTCGGCGGTACCCCGCTGTGGCGGCCCGGAGAGCTGCCCGGGCCGGAGTGCGAGGAGAAGGGCCGGGTCGCCGGGTGCAGCGCCAGGCCCGGACTCGGCGGTCCGAACCGCATGGTGGAGCAGAGCGTCCATGGCTGACGTCTGGTACGTCGGTGTCGACCAGGTGCCCGAGTCGCTCGCCGTCCTCCTGGACGGGCGCGACCGCGCCCGCCGTCGACGGATCCTGCGCGAGGCGGACCGCAATCGTGCTCTCGCCGCATGGGTGCTGGCGCGACTCGTCCTCGGCGAGAAGCTGGGCCGGGATCCGGCGGCCTTGAGTTTCGACCGGACCTGCGCCCACTGCGGTGACCCGGGACATGGGAAACCGGTCGTGGAGTGTGCCGACCCAGCTCTGGACTTCTCGCTCTCTCACGCCGGAGGGCTCGCCGCGGTCGCCGTCTCAGACCGGACCGTCGGCCTCGACATCGAGGACGCCACGGCCGGGGTGCAGCCACCGGCCGCGGCGCTGACGGAGCGGGAGCGCGCAACCTGTCCGGACTACGCCGGCTTCGCACGACTGTGGACGCGCAAGGAAGCCGTGCTCAAGGCCGCCGGCAAGGGACTTGAGATCCATCCGGGGCGCATCGAGGTTCTCGGCTCCACGCTGCGTGCGCTGCCCGAGGAACTTGGCCGCCCGGAGGACTACACGCTCAGGGACCTTGCGCTGCCTGCCCCGTACGTGGGGTCGCTCGCGGTGCTCGGACGCGCACCCTCTCTGTCCGTCCGCAGCGGCACGGACCTTGTCAGGTATGCCGCGCAGGTGTTCGCGTCGTTGCTCCCTCACAGCCGAATCCACAGGTAGCTGTGCGCCGGCGAATCCACCGCGTGGTTCCACAAAATCACCGCGGGCCGCAGGGAAGAGCCCCCTGCGGCCCGCGGCCGTGTGCCTGCATCACCTTCCACCCCGGAGCTCAGATCCTGCGAGCGACTCCGCCGTAAATGGCAGATTCGGGATGAGGCCCGGCCGTCTCCCCGGTGGGATGCCATTGAGATGCCAGCACTACACCAGGTGCGACCAGTTCAAAATCACCGAAGAAGCGAGCGACCTGTTCGCGAGCTCGAGGATGCATGTCCTCGAAAGCACGCTTCAGCGTCTCCTCGTCGTTACGGTCCCCCCAGGGAACGTCGCCTGCGATGTGGGAGACGACAAGATAGCTGCCCCGGGGCAGGGCTTCGCGCAGAGCCGCGGTGATCCGGGCCGGATCCGCGCTTTCCGGCACGAAGTGCAGGACCGCCCCCAGCAGACAGGCCACCGGACGGCCGGAACGGGTCAGCGCCTGGATGGCGGGCTGGGCCAGCAGCTCGTCGGGGTTCTGGATGTCGCCCAGTACGAAGCCCGCTCCCTTCTGACCGGCGATGAGCTCGCGCGTGCGCCGCCCGACCGCGGGATCGACGTCGCAGTACACGACGGAACCCGAAGGGGACTCCCGCAGGGCGATCTCGTGCGTGTTCGGCGACACGGGGAAGCCGGAACCGATGTCGATGAACTGGTCGACGCCCTGCTGGACCAGCCAGCGCACCGCCCGTGACAGAAAGGCGCGGTTCGCCTGCATCGTCGTCAGCAGGTCGGGGGCCTGCATACGGATCCAGGCACCGGCTGCCCGGTCGGCCTCAAGACCGTTCTCGCCGCCTATGAAGTAGTCGTAGACCCGTGCGGGGTGCGCATCCGGGCGTTTCTCAAGGTTTTCGATGGTCATGATGCGGCGTACTTCCCCTCGATTCCGCATGGGGCTTTGGACCGTTGTCGAGGGAAAGGGTGGCACGGACGAGGTCATGGCGGAGTAAGCAGCATGCTTAGCCGCGGGAAAGAAAGATCAACGCAATGTGCCCCGCACATGAACTTGTCGCGGACGCGCATGGTGTCGACGCGATCGTAGCGTTCTTCTCCGGTGCGACTCGCGCACCTCGTCCTGCACCGTCGACATCGAAGAAATGGGGGCGTTTTAATGCCGCTTCATCCCGTCGTTGAGGGTATCAGGAACTATCGCCTGGCAACCGGGTTCACCCCGCTCTACACCATGTCGGTGGAAGAGGCCAGAAAAGCGGATGCCGCAACGGAAGCCTCGGTCTGGGACTGGATCGAACAGCCCAAAGAGATATTCGACATGGATATCACCGGTCCGGCCGGCCCGATGACGCTCAGGGTCTACCGCCCGCAGACCGAAAGCGAAGACCCGCTCCCCGTACTGGTCTATTTCTTCGGCGGCGGTTTTGTCGTCGGCTCCCTGGACACGTCCGAGGCGTTCTGCCGTGCACTGTGCAGCATGGTTTCCTGCGTGGTCGTCTCCGTCAGCTACCGACTGGCGCCCGAGCACCCGTTCCCGGCAGCTGTCGACGACTGCTACGCCGCCGTGAAATGGGTGGCGGAGAACGGATCCCAGATCGGCGTGGACGGTTCACGCATCGCCGTCGCAGGGGACAGCAACGGCGGCACCCTGGCTGCGGCGGTCTCCCTGATGGCCAGGGACGAGGACGGACCGCGGATCAGCGCGCAGGTGCTTGTCTACCCGGCGATGCGTTACGGCTCGGCGACGGATTCCATGCGCGAGAACAGGGATCCGATGTTCTTCAACGGCCACTCGGTCCCATGGTTCTGGGACCTTTACCTCGCCGATCCTGCCGACGGTGACTCGCCCTACGCCTCACCGCTCAACGCAACGGACCACAGCGAACTTCCCGCCGCACTCCTGATCACGGCCGAGTTCTGTCCACTGCGCGACGAGGGCAAGGCCTACGCGGAGGCACTCGCGCTCGCCCGGGTGCCGGTGGAGCACCACCAGTACGCGGATCTGCCGCACGGGTTTCTGTCCATGGCGGCAGTCCTCGACACCGCCAGGGAGGCACTGGACGGGATCGTCGATTTCCTGCGCCGGCGGTTGGGGCTGAATGACATTGGATGTGAGAGTAGTGGCACCTGAAACACCAGTGACGTCCGAGCCCGAAAGCGGCCTGCTCGACGTCGACCTCGCCATCGTCGGTGCCGGCCCCACCGGCCTGTACGGCGCGTACTACGCGGGCTTCCGCGGCCTGGGCACCGCGGTCATCGACGCGCTGCCCGAACCGGGCGGTCAGGTGGCCGCGATGTATCCCGAGAAGCTGCTGTACGACGTCGCTGCGCACCCCGCCGTCACGGGCCGCGAGCTCGTCGACAACCTGGTGCGCCAGGCAGCGCCCTTCGGGCCCCGCTACCTGCTCGGCCATGCGGCCACCACCCTGGCGGCGGACGGCCCCCGCTGGATCCTCGGCACCGACCGCGGTGCCCGGATCCGCGCCGGAGCCGTCCTCGTCGCCGCCGGTCTGGGCAAGGTCACCCCGCGCAAGCTGCCCTGTGCGGTTCCGTACGAGGGCCGAGGCGTCGTCTACCACGTGCCGCGCCTGGAGGAGCACCGGGCCCGCGACGTGGTGATCGCCGGCGGTGGGGACAGCGCGGTGGACTGGGCCTTGGCGCTGGCCCCGATCGCCCGGTCGGTCACCCTCGTCCATCGTCGGGCGTCCTTCCGTGCCCATGAGCACAGTGTGCGGCAGCTGTACGGGGCCTCCGTACGCGTCATCACCGAGGCCCAGGTGATCGCCTGTCACGGAGCCGGTCGCCTGGGCTCCGTGGACGTCCGCACCGAGAACGGCGGCACATTGAACCTGCCCGCGCACACGCTGATCACCGCACTGGGTTTCACCACCAACCTCGGTCCCCTGGCCGGCTGGGGGATGGAGCTGGAGTACCGGCAGATCCGCGTCGACGCCACCATGCGCACCAGCCTTCCCGGGGTGTACGCCGTCGGCGACGGTTGCACCTATACGGGCCGCGTTCCCCTCATCTCGGTCGGCTTCGGCGAGGCCGCCACCGCCGTCAACCACGCCGCCGTGGCACTGCGCCCCGGCGCCCGCCTCGCCCCCGGCCACTCCTCTGACGCCCATCCCGAACTGGTCCCTGCGTAGGAGCTGAGACAGCGTTGGTTCTGAACAAACTCACCCTGATGCCACACGGCCTGGAGATCCTCCTCCCGGCCGGTGCACCGCTCACCGACCTCGAAAACGAGACCTCTCACCGGGTAATCCCCTTCGGATGCCAGTCGGGCGCCTGTGGCGCCTGCGTCATCGAGGTGCTGGACGGATCCGACTCGCTCGGGGAGATGGACGCCGAGGAGAGCGACTTCCTGGAGGACCTGGGACGGACAGGCGGCGACTTCCGTCTCGCGTGCCAGTGCCGCCTCATGGACGCCGCGACTGTCCAGGTCGCGGCGGAGCAGTGAGGGCCCTGCGGGGCGGAGGCGGGCACCAGGAGTCCCGGTCCGCCGACTCGTCCCCCCGCGGCAGGGCCCACCTCGCCCGTCTCGGCTCGCACCGCCATACCACCTTCGCATCTTCCGTCCGTGCACGCAGAGGAGTTTCCATGACCGTGATCGACTCGTCGGCCCCGAGAGTGCCCACCACCCAGCCGTCGGCGTCCCCGCAGGCCACGTCCGACGACCCCAGGGAGACAATGCGGCGCCTGCCCCGGCTGCTGCAGTTCCCGGCCACGCTGTTCACCGGCAAGGCACTGCCGGGGCAGGTGTCCCCGGGCTGGACACCCGGCTTCCACCTGGCCACCGCCACGGTTTCGGTGGTGCTGGGAACGCTGGTCAGCGTGCTCGCCTACACCCTCGGCCACGGGCTGCTGCTGCCTGTCGGCTGGGCGGTGACCCTGCACGGGATGCGCAACCTGCGCATGATGGTCTATCACCAGTGCTCGCACCGGAACATGTACCGCCGACGTCGAGTGGACCGGGCCATCGGCCATGCCGTCTCCAGCCTGCTCATCATCCAGAACTTCCAGCGCTACAGCCGGGAGCACGTGCGCGACCACCACGCGGCGCAGCACATGACGCTCAAGGACCCCACCGTCCAGGCGTTCTTGGTCAGCCTTCAGATGCACCCGGCTATGACGCGCCGTCAGCTGTGGCGCAGGCTGCTGCTGAAGCTCGTCTCACCGCGGTTCCACTTCAACTTCACGGTGTCCCGCATCCGCTCCTTCTGGAGCGAATCGGCCCGCAGCGAGAAGACGTCGGCCCTCCTGCTGTACGGCACGGCCGTCACCGCCACGGTGCTCACCGGCACCTGGCAAGCCCTGCTCGTCGTCTGGTTCGTACCGCTGTTCCCGCTGTTCCAGATCAGCAACACCCTGCGGCTGTGCGTCAAGCACACTTTTCCCGTCCCGGGCATCGCCACCCGGCACGGCCGCGCGTACTTCTCCAGCCTGACCAACGCCATCTTCATCGGTGACGCGCTGCCCTCCCCGGATCTGCCCCTCGCCCGCCGGGCCGGCGCCTGGACCCGCTGGACACTGCGCCTGGTCTTCCTGCACGCCCCGTCGCGCTACCTGGTCCTGACCGGCGACACCGTCGTACACGACTTCCACCACCGCTACCCGGCCGCCCCGCAGTGGGCGGACTACGTCTTCGCCCGCCAGCAGGACATCGACTCCGGACACCAGGGCTGGCCGCCCTACCACGAGGTCTGGGGGCTGATCCCGGCGATCTCCCACGTCTTCGACTCGCTGTCGGCCGCCGATGCCGAGGAGTTCGACGTGAACCGGCTGAAGGCGGTCAGCAAGCGCGAGCTGTTCGCGGCCTTCGACGACTGACGGACGACTGACGTATGCGACCCGGACGATGAGGAATTTCTGATGTCTTCGGTACCGAACCAGCTCATCCGCTCGACAGCCACCCGCAAGGTCATCCTCGGCGTGGCGGCCAGCGACAGCCATGCCGTGGCCAACCACCTGATCGCCTTCTTTCTGCGCGGCCTCGGCTTCGACGTCGTCAACCTCGGCACCTGCACCCCCGTCGAGGAATTCGCCGAGGCGTGCGCCCGCCACCCCGAGGCCGAGGCTGTCATCATCGGCAGCCTCAACGGCCACGTCCACGAGGACCTGCGCGGGCTCGACCGGGCCAAGCAGTCCGGTCTGATCGCCTGCCCCGTGATCGTCGGCGGCAACCTGTCGGTCGGCAGTCACAAGGACGGCTCCTCGCACGACCGCCTCTATGCTGCCGGCGTGGACCACATCCTGGGCGACCCGTCCGAACTGCCCAGCCTGCTCGATGCGTTGCATGTGGAGCGCGAGCGCGCCGCCGTGACCCTCGGCCTGGCGGCGTCATGAGCCTGACCTCGCTCCCGGCGCTCGACACGGCACTGCGCCCCGACACGACGGCGGGACCGCTGCCGACGCCGGCCGAGTCCGCCGTGTACATCACCTCGCTCGGCAAGCCCACCGCCGCCGAGGTCCTCGACCGGTGCCGCGCGCAGGGCAGGGTGGCGATCCAGCCGCGCTGCGGCGTCGGCGGACACGAGGAGATGAAGGCCCTCCTCGCCACCCTGGAGGCCGAGGCCGCGCCCGATATCCTGACCCTCACCATCGACTCACACACCCGGCTGCTGCGGTTCGAGGAGGCGCTGCGCACCCTCAACCTCCGCCCCGCCGACCTCAACGGCTACCCGATGGTGGCCCACGGCTGGCGGCGCGGCCGCGAGCTCAACGAGCTGATCGCGGCGCCGCTGGAGATCCGGCACGGCTCCCCGGACGCCCGCATCCTGTTCGACGTGTCCGTGGCCTCCGGCATCACCTCCTTCGAGGGCGGCGGGATCTCGTACAACCTGCCCTACTCGAAGGCCGTGCCGCTCGCCGAGTCCCTCGGCGCCTGGCAGGACGTGGACCGCCGATGCGGGGAGCTCGCCGAGCACGGCGTGGTCATCGACCGTGAACTGTTCGGCACGCTCACCGCCGTGCTCGTGCCGCCCTCCATCAGCCTCGCCATCAGCGTCCTGGAGGCGGTGCTCGCCGCCCGCGCCGGAGTCCGCTGCATCTCCGTCGCATACCCGCAAAGCGGCCATCTCGCCCAGGATGTCGCGGCCCTGCGGAGCATCCCCGTGCTGGCCGAGCGCTATCTCCCCGCCGGGATCACCGTCCACGCGGTGCTCCACGAGTTCATGGGTGTCTTCCCCCGGCAGCGGAGCAACGCGGAGGACCTGATCTTCTACGGTGCGCTGGTCGCCCGGCTCGGCGGCGCCTCCAAGCTGATCACCAAGACCCATCAGGAAGCGTACGGGATCCCCGACACGGCCGCGAACGTGGAGGGCCTGCGGCTCGCCGACCGCGCCAACTCGCCGCTCCTCGGCTTCATCACCGTCGACGAGGACCAGGTGAGCCGGGAAACGGAGTGGATCCTCGCAGAGGTCGCCGACCTCGTCGAGCCGCTCCTGGAGCAAGCCGATCTGATCGAGGCGATCACCGAGGCGTTCGCGGAGGGCCGCCTCGACATCCCCTTCAGCGCCAGCCGGTACGCCCGTTCCGACCTCATCCCGCGGCGCGACCCCTCCGGCGCCATCCGCTACCTGTCGACGGGCGCGCTGCCGTTCTCGCCGACCCATGTGCGCCGCAACACCGAGCTCCTGCACGCGGTCGACGGCCCGGATCCCGGCATGGACGCGCTGATGCGGGGCCTCACCGACGACATCAACCACTTCCGCCACGTGTTCCAGGAGCAGAAGCCGTCCGCCGCTCCGCCCCGCTCCGCCCCCACGCCCGTCTCCACCCCCCGCACCCCGCGAACCGAGGAATCGATCTGATGCGAGCCGTCCACGTCACCAAGGCCGGTGGCCCCTCCGCCCTCACCCTCACAGAGCTCCCCGAACCGGCCGCCCTCCCCGGCCAGGTCGTCGTCCGCAACGCCGCCGTCGGCCTCAACTTCATTGACGTCTACTACCGCAACGGCACCTACCCGGCCCCGTACCCGCTCGTCCCCGGCCAGGAGGCCGCCAGCATCGTCACCGCCGTCGGCGAGGGCGTCGACGACGTCACCCCGGGCGACCGCGTCGCCTACGCGACCCAGCTCGGCGCCTACGCCGAGTACACCGCCGTCCCCGCGGCCAAGCTGGTCCCGGTCCCCGAGACAGTGCCCCTCGACCACGCGGCCGCCGTCCTGCTCCAGGGCCTCGCCGCGCACTACCTCAGCCACACCACCCACCCGGTGGAGCCCGGCGAGACCGTCGTCGTCCTCGCCGGCGCCGGCGGCCTGGGCCAGCTCCTCGTGCAGCTGGCCGCGCACCGCGGCGCGAACGTCGTCGCCGTCGCATCCAGCAAGGAGAAGCAGGAGACTGCCCTGGCGGCCGGCGCCCACCACGCCGTCCCCTACGAGGGGTTCGCGGCGGCCGTGCGCGAACTCACCGGCGGTGAGGGCGCGCACGCGGTCTACGACTCGGTCGGCGCGGCCACCTTCGAGACCAGCGTCAAGGCCCTGCGTCGGCGCGGCACCCTCGTCGTCTGCGGCCTGTCCAGCGGCCCCGTACCGCCCATCGACGTGGAGCTGCTGCGCACCTCCGGCTCGCTCTATCTGACCCGTCCCACCCTCGCCGACCACGTGCCGGACGCGCCGTCCCTGCGGGCCGCGGCCGCCGAGCTGTTCCGCTACGTCGCCCAGGGCGTCGTACGCCCGAACGTGCGGGCGCGGCTGCCGCTGGCCGAAGCGGCTCGGGCGCACGAGCTGCTCGAAGGCCGCGGCACCACCGGCAAGGTGCTGCTCACGCCATGAGCGTCGACATCGGAACGAGCGCGCGCGCTGTCCGGAGCCCGAGTGCGGGCGCGGGAACGGGCGCGGGGACGGATGCCGCCGCCGGCCGCCGGGGCATCGGCGTGGTCCCGGCGCCGGCGCTGATGCTCATCGGCATGGTCAGCACCCAACTGGGCGCGACCTTCGCCAAACATCTGTTCGGCACGGTCGGCCCGGCGACGGTGACCCTGATGCGGCTCGGCTTCTCGGCCCTTGTGCTCTTGCTGTGGTGGCGGCCCGCCGTGCGCCTCGACCGGCGTACCGCGGGCGCCGTGGCCGCCCTCGGCGTGGCCATCGCGGGCATGAACATCTGTTTCTACCTCGCCATGGCCCGGATGCCGGTAGGGGTGGCGCTCACCGTGGGCATGGCGGGGCCACTCGTGGTCGCCGGCATGTCCTCGCGCCGGGCCGGGGACCGGCTGTGGATCGTGCTCGCGGCCTCCGGCATCGCGCTCCTCGGCTGGCAGGGCGGCGCGGCGGGCCTCACCGGCCTGCTGATCGCGCTCGCCTGCGCCGTCTTCTGGGGCTCGTACGTGCCGCTGTCGGCCAGGGTCGGGGCGGTACTGCCCGGCGGCGGGCTCGCGCTCGCCATGGCCTTCGGCACGCTGTGCTCCCTGCCGGCCGGGCTCGCGGAGGGCACGCAGGCGCTGGCCCGTCCCGAGGTGCTCGCCTTCGGCTTCGGTGTCGCGATGCTGTCCTCGCTCGTCCCGTACACCTGCGAGATGGAGACCCTGCGCCGGGTGTCCACCCTGGTCTTCGGCGTACTGCTCAGCCTGGAACCGGCGATCGGCGCCCTGGTCGCCCTGGTCGTCCTGCGCGAGACCCTCTCCCCGGCCCAGGTGGCGGGCCTGATCGCGGTCGTGGCCGCCTCGATCGGCGTCATCCGCGGCTCCCGCAGGACCCCCGCCCCGGACCCGGCCCCCACCCCCTCTCCCACCCTCTCCGAAGGAACCCAGAAGTCATGATCTCCACTGGCAGGAACGCAGCCCTCGCAGGCCGTCCGGAGGGTCTGGAGCAGCTCAGGAGCCTCCTGGACACGGCCCTCTGCGCCCTCGGTGACGCCGCCCTCAAGCGGGACGGCCCGGTGGCGCCCGGCGGGCCCGAGGCGGCCGTCGCCGCGGTGCGCGAGGTGCTGGGCGGCGGGCGGTTCCTCGCCGACGAGCCCAGCGCGCAGCGGGTGACGGAGCTCTTCGAGGCGTACGCGATGTGGGCCGTCGACCTCACCCACCCCTCGGCTGCGGCCCGGATGCAGTGCGCGCCCACCGCCGCGTCCGCCGCCGCCGAACTGCTCGCCGCCGCGCTCAACCAGTCCCTGCACGCCTGGGAGAGCGGCCCGTTCGCGCTCGAACTGGAGCGGCGGCTCATCCAGGAGATGGCCTCCTGGATCGGCTTCGGCGCAAAGGCCGGCGGGACCCTGACGCCCGGCGGCTCCATCTCGAACCTGATGGGCCTGCTGTTCAGCCGGGACCGTGCACTGAAGGACACCGGCGAGGTGTCGGCGACGGGGCTCGCGGGCCGCCCGGTCCGCCCCCGGATCCTGTGCTCCGCAGCCGCCCACTTCTCGGTCGCGCGGGCCGCCGGCTTCCTGGGGCTCGGCCGGTCCGCCGTGGTGAAGGTGCCGGTGGACGACCGGGGCCGGATGCTCGCCGTCGAAGCCCGCCGGATCGTCGACGGCTTCGACGCCGACGAGGTCCCCGTCGCCATCGTCGCCACGGCCGGCACCACCGACCACGGCTCCTTCGACCCGCTGCCCGAACTGGCGGACCTCGCCGCCGAGTACGGGATCTGGCTGCACGTCGACGCCGCGTACGGCATCGGCGCGCTGTTCTCACCGAAACTGGCTCCGCTCCTGGACGGCCTCGGCCGGGCCGACTCGGTCGCCTTCGACCTGCACAAGTTCGGCTGGACCCCGGCTTCTTCGAGCGTGATCGTGGTCCGTGACCGGAAGCACATGGAGTGCCTGGACGAGCAGGCCGTCTACCTCAACCCGTCCGACGACGAGACCCTCGGCTTCACCGCCCTGCTCGGCACCTCGCTCCAGACCACCCGCCGCTCCGACGCCTTCAAGATGGCCGCCACGCTCCTCACGGTCGGCCGGGAGGGCATGGGCGAGTGGGTGGACACCTGCCACGACCAGGCGCGCTACGCGGCGAGCCGGATCGCAGCCACCGACGGCCTGGAGCTTGTGGCGGACCCGCTGCTCACCACGGTCATCTTCCGCTGTGCCGCCGAGGACGGGAACCCGGTGGCGGACGAGAGCGCCTTGAACGCGGCGGTACGCCGCAAGCTGATGGCGGACGGCCGCGCCCTGCTCGCCCGTACGAATATCGCAGGACCGGACGGCACGCCGCGGGTCCATCTGAAGCTGGTCTTCCTCAATCCGACGACGACCGAGGACGACATCGACGCCCTGCTCACGGACGTCACGGCCACGGCCCGGGAACTCGCGGGGCAGGCGGCAGCGGGGCGTTAGCGGCACGCAAGCAGGACGGCAGGGCCGGGCAGGAAGGCGGAGTCGGCACCGAATACGGTGCCGACCAACCCGGTTCGCAACCGCCGGCTGAGATCTCCGTGCCGGTCCGCCCCACGTTGTGAGGCTGCTTCCGGCCTCACCCCGAACCGGGGCTCGGCTGCCTCCGGCTTCAACCCCGCTCACCTCCGTCTCCATGGACAGCGGTCGCAGCCGTCGGCCGTAGAACTTGGAAAACGCGGAAGCCCCGCAGGTCAAAGACCTGTGGGGCTTCCGGTCCAGGTGGGGCGCCGACGAAACTCGCTGCCGCACGATCAGGCCGTACGGTCGCGGACGAGGGCGGCGAGCCGCGCGAGACCCTCCTCGATCCGTTCGGGGGTGAGCACGCTGAAGGAGAGACGGATCTGGTGCGTACCTCCACCCTGGGGATAGAAGTAGCGCATCGGGGTCCACAGCACCCCGAACCGGCTTGCCGAGTACTCGAGCATCGCAGCGTCGGCTTCGAAGGGCAGGGAGACCACCGCGAACATGCCACCGCCCGGGACGTTCCAGGTCGTCCGGGGACGCGAGCCGTCGTCCGGAGCGGGGAAGTGCCTGTCCAGGCCGGCCAGGACCGCGGCGAGGTTGCGACGGTAGACGTCCGTCTCACGCTGGGTGGCCCTGGTCATGCTGCAGTCGTTCGCCAGCAGCTTCCCACCGATCACGGCCTGGGAGATGGTCGACGTGTTCAGCGTCAGCATGCTCTTGAGCTTGGCGAGCTGGTCGGCCAGCAGCGGGCCCTCGCCGGCGCCGATGCCCGAGACCAGTTGGTCGGCGACCAGGTAGCCCACGCGAGCGCCCGGAAAGGCCGTCTTGGCGAACGAGCCGACGTACACGACGCGTTGAGCGGTGTCCAGCGACTTGAGCGAGGGCAGGCGCCGGCCGTCGGCGTTGAACAGGGAGTACGGGTTGTCCTCGATGATGAGGACGTCCTCCCGCTCCGCCACGTCGAGGAGCCGCCGGCGATCGGCGAGGCTCATGCTGAGCCCACTGGGGTTGGCGAAGTCCGGCACCACGTAGCAGGCGCGCGGGTTCAGTCCCCGCTGCCGGGCCCGGCCTATCTGTGTCACCAGGTTCTCGACGTCGATGCCCCCGGTGCCCTCCGCGACGGGCAGAACCGGCATGTCCATCAGGCGTGCCGCCCCGAGGAAACCCACATAGGTCGGTGCCGGAGCCAGGATGACGTCCTCACCGCCCGTACGCAGGGCGCGCAGCAGCAGGATCATCGCCTCCTGGCAACCAGTGGTCACCACGACGGACTCGGGGACGACGCTCACCCCTTCGTCGACGGCCAGGTGCCGCACCAGGAGGTCCGTCAGCAGCCCCTTGGTGTGTCCGTACTGGAAGAGCGCTGTCCGTACCTGGTCGGGGTCAAGGCCGCGCTCCACTTCGAGATACTTGCGGAATCGCTCCAGGTGGTCGTGGATCTGCAGCGGATCGTAGAACTCCTCGTACGGCCGCCCGGCCGCGAAGGACACGGCCTCCGGAAATCGCCCCGTGATCTCGTTGAGGAGCGTCATGGAACTCAGCACCGGGTCGGACAAGGAGCTGTGCAGATCCCCCAGTTGCAAGATGGCACCACTGGCGCTGCCTGTGATCATGAATACACCTTTCCGTGTGGTGCGGGTCAGATGTGCGGGATCCTCCGGGGAGCTGTTTCGAGGGAATAGGAGGCGGCCAACCGCCGTATGTCCCGCTCGACTTCCGCCGTGGTCGCTCCGGAGAACGCGAATTTGCCGGCGGTGGGGAAGGCCGTGATGTCGTCGTTGATCGTCTGGCCGATGCGGGGGATGTCGGACAGCACCACGGAGTCCGGGCACGTGTCGAGGCCCCGGATCCGCCTGACCACGCAGGGCTCGCTCTCCGGCAGTGCGGAGTAGAGCCAGCCGGAGGCGCCGACACCCTCGTGGTCGAGGATGCCGGTGACGGTCCCGACCTCGGACGGCAGGCCCATGCAGGCGAGGACGGACTCGCGGACCAGATCCACGCCGTAGACCGCGCGGATGGAATCGCTGATGTAGGCGCCGCCGAAGCGGTTGCCGACCTCGAGGAAGACCAGCTCGTCGTCGGGGGTGAGAAACAGCTCCAGATGGAAGGTGCTGGTGTGCAGCCTCAGTGAATTCAGTACGAGTGCGGTGAAATCGGTGATCCGTGCAAGCGTCGGGGCGTCGTCGAATGTGACGGCCGAAAGATGCTGCTCGCCGCTCTGGAAGTTGAGGCAGTCTCCGATGTACCGAGAGGCGCTGACGAAACGGATCTCACCGTCCCGCACCACTCCGTCGACATGGCACACTTCGCCTTCGATGAACTCCTCGACCTCGTGATCGTCGGGGATTCCGTGGGCCCGGGCATGAGCGAGGAACTCCGTGCCGTCGCGGAAGACCATGATGCCGAAGCTGCCGGCCTGCCGTTGTGGCTTGAGAACGATCCGGCCCGGCACAGCCTCCGCGATCTTCTCGAGGTAGGCGTGCGGAGTGGTCGTGTCCACCGCCCAGAACGCGGGGACGCGTATGCCGCCGCTCCGCATGACCTCCTTCATGCGGACCTTGTCACGGCAGAGCAGCGCCGTGTCGGTGTCGACTCCCTGCACACCGAAGTGGTCGCGCAAGCGCGCCGCGGGCAGAGTGACCTGTTCATACATGGCGACGACGGCGGTCGGGGGGCCGAGTTCTGCGGCGAACTCGTCGACCAGGCGGATCATCTGGTCAACGGCCCGGTCGTAGTCTTCGAAGTCCAGCGTGTGCGGCACGTCGAGGACGCCGATGCGGGCGAACCGCTGCCGCGCCGCATATGACATGCGCTCGGCGACATGCCGGTGCACCAGCAGGGACACCTGGTGTTCGCCGAACTCGATCGAGTCGATGTGCTGCTCGGCGAAGCCGATATGGACTACATGGCTGCTCGTGGTCTCCACGGCACTTGCCTCCTTCGAAGGGTCCAAGTGTCACGAGTGGGAGGTGATCAGGTCGGTGCGTCCGCGGTCGAGGGCGGTACGGACCGTCCTCACCACCCGCTCCGCGGTGAGGTCGTAGTGGCTGACGAGGTGTTCCTGGTTGCCGACCGTGTCGACGAACTGATCCGGCATGCCGAGCCTCAGCACTCTCGTGGGCACCGCCTCCGCCAGTGCTTCGGCCACTGCGCCACCGAGACCGCCGCCGCGCCAGTGCTCCTCCAGCGTCACCACGAGCGAGGCCGGCCGGGCCGCGGCCGCCAGCGTCTGCGTGTCGAACGGCCGCAGGGTGTGCATGTTCAACACGGTTGCCTCGACGCCCTGTCCGGCCAGGACGTCCGCCGCGGCGAGGCAGGCGAGCACGGGGTACGGACCACAGCTGGCGAGCACCACATCGCCGCCCTGCCGCAGCGTCTGCGCCTTCCCGATGACCGGCGGCGGGGCCGCGGGCAGGTCCGGCGTCGGTTTGCGGCCCAGCCGGGCGTAGAGCGGTCCGGGCAGGTCCAGGCTCTGCTCGACGAACGCCTCCGTGGCGGCGGCATCGGCGGGCACCACCACGGTCATCCCGGGCAGTACCCGCATCACGGCGAGATCCTCCAGGGCCTGGTGCGTCGGACCGAGGTGGCCCGCGGCGAGACCGCCGTGGGTGGCCATGACGCGGACCGGCAACCGGTTGTAGGCGATGTCGATCTTGATCGCTTCCAGTGCCCGGGACGTGGCGAAGGCGGCCATCGTGTTGACGAACGGGATCCGCCCGCACGCCGCCATCCCGGCGGCGATGCCCATCAGGTTGTGCTCGGCGATACCGACGTTGAGGTACTGGTCGCCGGCCGCCTCGGCGTACTCGGCGTTGAACAGACCGGTGTCGGAGTCCAGGCACATCAGCTCCGGATGCCGCTGCAGCAGCGGCAGCAGACTGTCCCGGTACGCCTCCCGGGTCGCGCGACTCATCCGGCCCCCTTCGTGTCCCGTAGGGCGCGGACCGCCCGCGCGTGGTTGCGCGGTGACAGGGTCACGTAATGGCTGGCACTGCGGCCGGCGAGGAACGGCAGCCCGTGACCCTTGACCGTGCGGGCGATCAGCACGCTCGGCTTGCCCGGTTCCCACGGCGCGGCGCCCAGATGCCCCGCCAGTCGGTCCGGGTCGTGGCCGTCCACGTCGCGGACCGCCCAGCCGAAACTGCGCCAGCGGTCGGCCAGCGGTTCCATCGGCGCGATGCCGTCGGTGGAGCCGGTCAGCTGCAGACCGTTGCGGTCCACCACCGCGACCAGCCGGTCGAGGCGCAGCGACGCGGCCGCGATGGCCGCCTCCCACACCGAGCCCTCCTGGAGCTCGCCGTCGCCGAGCAGTACGAAGGTGCGCGCATCCCGCCCGGCGTACCGGGCGGCCAGCGCGAACCCGCAACCCAGCGCGAGTCCGTGGCCGAGCGATCCGGTCGGCAACTCCACACCGGGCACCGCGCGCACCGGATGGCCCATCAGTCTGCTGCCTGGGCGGCCGTATCCGGCGAGTTCCTCGACCGGGAAGAAGCCCCGTTCGGCCAGCGTCGCGTAGAGGCCGACGGCGGCGTGGCCCTTGCTGAGCAGAAAGCGGTCGCGATCCGGGTCGTCCGGCCGCAGCGGGTCCACGTTCAGCACCGAGAAGTAGAGTGCGGCGAGCACGTCGGCGCAGGAGAACGCACCGCCGAGATGGCCGCCTTCGGGCCCCGCGCACATGTCGACGACATGGGAGCGGATACGTGCGGCGACCGTGTCCAGGGTGTCCCGTTCCAGGACCGGGGTGACGGTCATGAAGCCGCCTTCGCGAGCGTGGCCACCATGTCCCTGTTCGCCCACACCTTGTCGAAGGCGTCCGCGTACAGGCCGAGCAGTTCGCCCGCCCCGGGGTGGAGGTGACGCTTCTGGATGGTCAGGGAGTCGGCGATCACCGCGCGGGTCACCGGGTAGCCCGCACCCGCGACCGTTCCGCGTGCACCCGTCACGGACCACGGGTAGCCCGAGCCGAAGCCTGCGCGGTCCACGAACACCTTCTGGTCGGGCAGCGGCATGAGCTGGTACTGCGACATCGGTACCCCCTCGGCGCGCAGCAGTCGCCGCAAAGCCGAGCGCAGCGCCTCCGGCCGCGCCCCGTCCAGGCCGAACGCGGCCGGGTCGAACCGGAAGCGCAGGATGTGCCACGCGTGGGTGGTGTCCGGCGGCGCGGTCGGCACCTGCAGGCCGGGCAGCTCCGAGAGCCGCGCGAGGAACTCGGTGACGTTGTGCTGCCGCGCTCGCTCGTAGCCGTCGTACCGGGCGAGCTGCGCGGTGGTGAACGCGGCCTGGAGGGCGTTCATCTTGTAGTTCCAGCCCAGGCCGTAGGACACGTAGTCGCGCTCGCGGCCGGCCTCGATCACCTCGCCGAACTGCCTGCCGCGGCGCATCGCCTCGGCCAGTTCGGCGTCGCGGGTCACCAGCAGGCCGCCCTCGCCACAGGTCGGTATGTTCTTGCTGACCTGCAGGCTGAAGGCACCCGCGTCGCCGATCCCGCCGACCGGCTGCCCACGATGGGTGGCCCCGGGCGCCTGTGCGGCGTCCTCGATCACCGCGAGGCCGTACTTGTGCGCGATCGCGGTGATCCGGTCCATGTCGGCGGGCGCGCCGTGCAGGTGCACGGGGATGATCGCCTTGGTCCTGGGGGTGATCCGGCGCTCCAGGTCGTCCGGGTCGACGGTGAAGGTGACCGGGTCGATGTCGGCGAAGACCGGAACGGCCATCTGGTGCACCGGTGCGAGGCCGGTCGCGATGAAGCTGAGCGCGGGCACGATCACCTCGTCCCCCGGTCCGACGCCGAGCGCGGCCAGCGCCAGGGCCAGTGCCGCAGTGCCGTTGGACACCGCGACGCAGTGCTCGAAACCGAAACGACGGGCCCAGTTCTCCTCCAGTTCGGACACCGGATTCACACCGTCGGTGTCGGACACCAGCCGTGCGCCGTCGAGCGCGCCCAAGACGGCCTTGCGGTCCTCCTCCTCGACCAACGGCCACTGCACACGGCGCCGATCCCTCGGCACGGCCGCCGTGCCGCCGAACGCTGCCAGCTTGCTCATCACTCTCCACTCCACAGGGCCACGGTGGTCGATATGCGTGTGGTCACAGCCGCGCCGCCGCCGCTCCGACGGCAGCGACCGCACGCTCGTACGCGCCGCGCAGCGTCGTGGCGTGGTGCGCGATGTCGGATGCGGCCGCGCTCGGGTCCGACAGTCCGTGTGCACCGGTGAACCGCAGTCCGGTCCACGCGTGTGCGACGGCCTCGACCGCGCGGCCCGCTCCGGCGAGCGCCGGATCGTCCCATTCGCGGCCGCAGCGACGCAGCAGCTCACCGTGGAGCGACGCCTGCGCCTGCATGGCCCAGCCGAACGGGTACAGCTCACGCAGCGCGCCGGCGTCCGCGGCCCGGCACCGCTCGAGCAGTTCCGCGGCGAACGCGTCGTATCCGGCGAGACCGGTACGGGCGGAGCCGGCCGTGGTGAAGCTGTCGACGTCGGTGCGCAGACAGCCGCCGAGCAGTTCGGGCGTCAAGGGCGCCGGCGGGGCGTCGAGGCGGACGTCGAGACAGCGTCGGCCGATCCGTGAGTCGCTGAAGAACGCGTCCTGGACGTCGGTGGGGTTGGCGGAACCCCAGCTCAGCAGGAACTTCTCGATCGGGACGGCACCGCGGAACGCGGGCGGCATCGCGTCCGAGACGTACACCACCCCGCGGGTCTCGTCGAGGCCGTAGATCACCACGAGGTGCGCGGCGTGCACGTCTCCGTACGCGGGCCGGAACGGCAGGTGGTAGTTGTCCACGGCCGCAATGACCAGCCGGTCGTCGGCCAGCGCGGCACGCACCTCCCGCCAGACGTCGTTCTCGTCGGCGGGCTGCCACCAGCGCGCGTGCAGTTCGTGGTGGGGTGCCAGCGCGGCACCGAGGTCGGTGCCACCGGACTCGTCGGTGGGGCACGGGTAGTAGAACTCCTCGGACCTGACGTCACCCGGCAGATGCAGGAACCGCCACCCCGCGCCGAGCACGGCCAGTGCGTCGGCCCCCTCCCGTATCAGGACCGAACCGAACGTGGACTGGAGGCAGCTGACGAGGTCGCGGTACCACCACTCGGGTTCCGGTCCGCTGATCATGTACGTCCGTGTCGTCACGTCGACGGTCATGTCAGGTCTCCGTCCGCTGGAGGGTGACCGCGAAGAGGTGCACCGCGACATTGCGGGGCAGCAGGATGCCGGTGAGGCCGGCCCGCCGGGTGACCGGCACGCGCTGCGCCCACATCACTGCCGGCACACCTCGTTGCACGTGGTGCGGATAGTGCATGACGAGGCTCTCGAACGCCTTGACCTCGCCGAACCACGCGGGCGCCGCCCAGAAGTCGGAGACCCGCAGCGGTTCCGTGTCGACCGAGCCGTCGGCGAAGCTCAGCTCGACGGTGTCCTCGCAGCGCCGTTCGGACGCCGCCAGGACATGGATCCAGTCGTAGCGGCCCTCGGGCACACGAATGAACTGTCCGGCGCAGCGGACATTGTCCGGTCCGTCGCAGACCGGAGGAAACTCGAAGGGAACACCGGCCACGTGGACGAGGCTCCTGCCCGCGGGCAGGTATTCGGCCGCGAACGAGTTTCTCCATACATTGAATGCGCCCGTTCTGGTCTCCGTCGCCGCGGAGATAGCCGTGTTGTTGCGATGGCCGGAAATGTCGACCGGTTCGTACATTCTTGTTCTGACACTCACTGAAACACCGCCTTACATTCCAAACCTAGCCCCGTCGTTCAGACTTTTCCTCCGCACCGTGACTACCCTGAATACCCGAATCGCCGTCAGGCGCACTCGCCGGGTAATCATGTCGACTATTCCGGTCCGAGTGGTCATGGCCGGAGCGCGACGGCGCGCAGCTTCTCGTAGTACGGCAGGTGGTGATCGCGGTAGGCGCGCAGCACCGGGTCCGCCGCGACCGCCTCCGCTCCGCCGCTCCTGCTTCGGGTGAAGCCGGCGCTCTCACTGGTCGACTTGTGCCACTTGCTGGTCGACTGCCATTCCGACCGCATGCCCGGCTCCCAGCTCAGCGCGTCCGGAAGGAAGGGGATGCCCACCGCCGCGCAGTAGGCCCGCACGGTCTCGGCCGGCCGGTCCAGCAGGTCATCAGAGTCGATCACGACCGGCGTGGTGCCGGTGGCGGCCTGCACGGCGGTGAAGATCTCATGCAGCCGGGCGAAGCCGATCTCGTCGCGGCCGAGGTTCGGGTTGAGCGCATGATGCGACGCGATGGCCTCGGCCGGGTCGCGGATGATGAAGGTGTGCGTCGCGGCTGAGAGGAAATCATCGTCGGCGAGGAGCGCCGGGTAGTGGAAGTCCGTGGTGTCCTTGAAGAACACCGGCTTCCGAGTGGCGATGGCACGCAGCGCCGCGAGAACGTCCTGCTCGTTGCGCGCGATCCGGTCGCCGACCTCCACCTCACCGAAGTCGACCACTCGGGAGAACGGTTCGTGCACGACGGCGCGGTCGTCTCGCTCCGCCATCATCCGTGCGAACGCGGTGGAGCGGCAGCGCGGCGCGCTCCACATGGCGAGCACCGGGATCCGCTCCGGTTCGTGTCCCACAATTCCCCCTCATCTCTGACGGCAGTGAACTATTGCAGCAGATATTCAAATCCATTCAAGAGTGGCACAGCGGCCGCCGGAGCCGGGTAATCAGAATTCGCAACCGCAGGGGGGAGAGCCAACACAACGAGCACTTGCGAATAAGCTTGCCGCGGACTCACACGGTGTCGGTTTGCCCATAGTTTCCTTTCTACGCGGAAGGCCGGTCGTGCCGTCCGACTAACCAGTGGTTCTAATACGGAGGTCACGTGTCAGCGACACCGGAGCGCCCAGGTGACCGCAGGATCGCGGTGCTAGCCAGCAGGGTCGGCGCGGACGAGAAGAGGCTGTTCGACGCGTTCGACCGGCGAGGTGTCCCCTTCGACCATGTCGACACGCGCCGGCAGTGGTTCCTGGCCGGTCAGCGTGACCAGCCCTGGAGTCTCGCGCTGAACCGGGAGATCGGTCAGGTCCGCGCGGCGTACGCGGCCCGCTGCCTGACCGCGGCGGGAGTCGATGTGGTCAACAGCGCGGACGCGACCGAGGTGTGCGGTGACAAATGGCGCACCACCATGGCCCTGGAGGCGGCCGGGGTACCGACTCCGCGCACCGCGCTCGGCCTCACCCCGCAGGCCGCACTGGCCGCCCTGGACTCCATCGGCTACCCGGCACTGATCAAACCGCTGGTCGGCTCGTGGGGCCGGCTGGTGGTCCAACTGCCCGACCGCGCCGGCGCGGAAGGGGTGCTCGAGTACGCCGCCGCACTGCCCGGCCCGCAGTCGCACCTCGGGTACGTGCAGGAGCTGATCGAGAAGCCCGACCGGGACATCAGGGTGATCGTGGTCGGTGGCCAGGTACTGGGCGCCGTCTACCGCACCGGTGAGTCCTTGCGCACCAATGTGGCACTCGGCGGGCAGACCCGGCTGTGCGAGGTGACACCGGAGATCGACAAGCTCGCCCTCAACGCGGCCGCCGCCGTCGGCGCCGACATCGCCGGTGTCGATCTGATCGAGGACCGCGACGGTCGACTGCTGGTCCTGGAGGTCAATCACCGGGTCGAGTTCTCCGGCTTCCAATCCGCGCTCGCCGACCGGGTCGACGTCGCGAACCACATCGTCGACCACCTGCTGGAACGAGCGCAACGATGAACTGGGCGTTCACTTCTTCCGGCAACGTCACCGAGACATACGCCGCCGGACTGCTGCGCGAGATGCTGGAGATCCCCTCCTCGTCCTACCAGGAACGCGAACTGGCCGACTACCTGGCCGAAGCGATGACGGACCTGGGCTTCCGGGCGCACATCGACGGCGTGGGCAATGCGATCGGCGTGATCGAGCGCGGTGACGGCCCGACCGTGATGCTCCTCGGGCACATGGACACAGTCTCGGGCCAGTTCCCGGTCCGCTCCGAGGACGGCAGGCTCTACGGCCGCGGCGCGGTGGACGCGAAGGGACCGCTCGCGGCGATGATCTGTGCCGCGGCCGGCGCGGTGGACTTCCCCGGCCGGATCGTGGTGGTCGGCGTCGTCGAGGAGGAGACCCCGCGCTCGCGTGGCGCGATGGCGATCCGCGCCACCCACGCCCGGCCGGACGCGCTGATCATCGGCGAACCCAGCGGCTGGTCGAGCGTGGTACTCGGCTACAAGGGCAAGCTGGACCTGCGCTACACCGTCAAGTGTCCCGCCACCCACCCGAGCAACCCGGTGCCGAAGGCCTCCGAACTGGCCGTCGCCTGCTGGGACGCGCTGGTCGATCTGCTCGGTCCGGACGCGAGCCATGGTGTGTTCGACCGGCCGGGTGCGACCCTGTGCCGGCTCAACGGCGACCTGACGACGGCGACGGCGGACCTCAGCATCCGCATCCCCCCGGGATTCGACGTCGACGAGCTGGTGAGCGGGCTGTGTGACCGGCTGCCGGCCGGCCACCTCGAAGTGCTGAACTCGGTGGCGGCCTGCCGGGTGGGCCGGGCCGACCCGGCGGTGCGCGCGCTGGTGTCCGGCATCCGGCAACTGCACGCCCGGCCACGCCTCGTGGTGAAGACGGCCACCTCGGACATGAACACCCTCGCCGAGGTCTGGGACGTCCCGATGGCGACCTACGGCCCGGGCGACAGCAGCCTCGATCACGCCGACGACGAGCACATCGTGCTCTCGGACTACCTGCGCGGCATCGACGTACTGTCCACTGCCATCTCGGAGTTGGCCCACCTGCCCGTGCGCACGGACGACCGTGCGTGCGACGCGCCGCTGCCCGTGAGGAGTCTCAGGTGACCGACATGACCCAGCGCCTTGCCGCGCTGCCCGCACAGCGCCGCGCGCAGTTCCTCACCCGGCTGAGGGAACATGCGGAAGCCGTGGCGAGGCGAGGTCCCACATCGCGCGGCACCACAGGTCCGACGCCGCTGTCGCACGCCCAGCAGACCCTACGGTTCTTCGACCACCCGGCGCCGGACAGCCCTGCCTCCGGCACGCCGCTGTGCCTGCGTCTGCGGGGCGGACTGGACACCGACGCGCTGGCCTCAGCGCTGGCCGCGGTCGTGTCCAGGCACGAGGCGCTGCGGACCACGATCGTGGCGCGTGAGGGCGCTCCGATGCAGGTGGTCGCCACCGAGGTCCCGGTCGAACTGCCGGTGGTCGAGGCGGCGGGGGACGACCACGAGCAGCGGTTGGCCGCCGCGCGGGCACTGGTCGAGCGACGGGTCGACGAACCGTTCGACCTGAGCGGGACGCCGATGTGGCGCGCGGTGCTGATCAGGGTGGCGCCGGACGACCACCTGTTCCTGTTCCACGTACCCTCCGTCGTCTGCGACGCCTGGTCGCGCAGCGTGCTGATGCGTGAACTCGCCGAGTTGTACCGGTCGTTGCGTGACGGTGACGCACCGCGGTTGCCCGGCCTTCCCGTGCAATACCCGGACTACGCGGTGTGGCAGCGCGACCAGCTCGGCAGAGCGGATCTGGACGAACTCGCCGCGTACTGGCGGGACAGGCTGGCAGGGGCCGAGGTACTGGAGTTCCCGACCGACCGGCCACGGGGCGAGACCCGGACCTTCGCGGGCGGCGAAGTCCGCTGCACCGTCGGGCACGAGGCCCTGGAGCAGGCGGGGGAACTGGCCCGGAAGGAGGGCGCGAGCCCGTTCGACGTCCTCGTCGCCGCCTTCTTCACACTGCTGCACCGCTATTCCGGCCTGGACGACCTGGTGATCGGTTCGCCCGACGCGAACCGGCGGCACGACGCCGTGTCCTCGGTGATCGGCCTCTTCACCGACATGCGGGTACTGCGCGCGGACGTCTCCGGCGACCCGACCTTCCGCGAGTTGGTCCAGCGGGTCAGGCGCATCTCGTCCGAGGCGTCCGAGCGGGGCGGCCTGCCGTTCGACAAGCTGGTCGACGCGGTGGATCCGGTCGTCGACCCGTCGCGCTCACCGATCTTCCAGATCGTGTTCGGTGTGGAGAGCGCGGACACCACGCCCGGCCTGCCCGGTATCACCACCTCGCACGAGGACGTCCGGACCGGCACCTCCCGGTTCGACATGAGCTGGAACCTGGCGGAGCAGGCGGCTCCCGGAGTCGACGCCCTCCTGGCCATCGAGTTCAACACCGACCTGTTCGACGCCGAGAGCATCGTCCGGTTCGCCCGCCACTACGACGGGCTGCTGCACACCCTGACCGCCGCCCCGGACGCCCCCCTGTCCTCCGCCGAGGTGTTGAGCCCGGCGGACAAGGAGTTCCTGGCCCAGGTCGGCAAGGGCCCGATGCGGCCGATGCGCGAATCGACCGTCGCGGCGGAGTTCGAGGCGCGCGTCCACGAGTCTCCGGACGGCGTGGCGGTCGTCGTCGCCGGCGTCGAGACCAGCTACGCCGAACTCAACGCCCGGGCGAACCGGCTCGCCGCCCTGCTGCGCGAGCGCGGCGTCGAGGCGGGTGCTCGGGTCGGCCTGTGTCTGCGCAGGGACGTAGACATGCCGACCGCGATCCTCGCGGTGCTCAAGACCGGCGCGGCCTATGTGCCGTTCGACACGGCGCATCCCTCCGGGCGTGTCGCGGAGATCGCCGCCGACGCGGGCGTGCGGATGGTGATCGCACACGCCGAGGCCGGCAAGACCCTGAGCGAGGTCGAGGCGCCCGTCGTGACACTGGACGACGTCCGCGAGGAACTGGCGGCGCTGCCCGACCACAACCCCCCGCTTGCGGCGCGGCCCGGCGACGTCGCGTACGTCATCTACACCTCCGGCAGCACCGGCAAGCCGAAGGGTGTGCTGCTCGAGCACCGGGGTGTGGTCAACTTCATCGACTCCACGCGGGAGTTGTTCGACCTGACACCGGCCGACCGGGTGCTCGGGTTCGCCTCGGTGACCTTCGACGTCTCCGTGTTCGAGACGTTCTCGGCGCTGCTGACCGGAGCCCGCCTGTGCCTGGCGACCGACGACGAACGGCTGTCCGTCGAGCGGCTCCAGTCGCTGATGGAGCAGGCCGGCATCACCGTCATCGACCTGCCTCCGACCGTGATGCCGCTGCTGACGCCCGAGAGGTTCACCGACCTGCGGATCGCGTTCGTCGGCGGCGAGGCCTTCAGCGGTGAGCTGGTGAACCGGTGGAACCCGGGCAGGCGGCTGTTCAACGGCTACGGGCCGACCGAGTGCACGGTGACGATGATCGTGGAGGAGTGCGCGGGCAGCTGGGACACCTCACCGCCGATCGGCCTGCCCATGACCAACCATGTGGCCCACGTACTCGATCGCGACCTGCGCCAGGTGCCAATCGGCGTGCCGGGTGAGCTGGTCATCGGTGGAGGCGGGTTGGCGCGCGGCTACCTCAACCGCAAGGAGCTGACCGCGGAGAAGTTCATCGCCGACCCGTTCGGCACCGCGCCCGGCGGACGGCTGTACCGGACCGGAGACCTGGTGAAACGGCTGGCGGACGGACGGCTTGTCTTCCTCGGCCGGATCGACCAGCAGGTCAAGATCCGCGGACTGCGGATCGAACTGGGCGAGGTGGAGTCGGCGCTGACCGGCTTCGACGGAATCGGGCCGGTCAGCGTACGTGCGTGGACCGACGGCAACGGGGACAAGCATCTGGTCGGCCATCTGACCGGGGTCACCGAGCAGCAGGTGCCGGCGGTGCGCGAACATCTGGGCACGCTCCTGCCGTCGTACATGATCCCGTCGTACTTCGTGGTCCTCGACGAGCTTCCGCTCACCAGCAGCGGCAAGGTCGACTGGCGCAGGCTGCCCGCACCGGACCTGAGCCGTACGGGCGAGGGGGCCGGCGACGAGACGCTCACCGCGACGGAGCGCGGACTGCTGCGCGATGTGCTCGCTCCCCTGCTGCACGACGACCGGATGGGCGTGCACGACGACTTCTTCCTGGCCGGCGGCAACAGCCTCCAGGCCGTGCAGCTGATGTCGGCGATCAACCGCAGGTTCGGGGTGGAGATCGCGCTCGGCGACTTCTTCGCCTCGCCCACCGTCGCCCACCTGGCCGCCGTCATCGACACCTTCCGCGCCGCACGGCGCGATGACGACGGCGATCCGCTCGATGCGCTGGAGAGCCTGTCCGGACAGGAAACCGCGTCGGGCAACGACCGGCCACCGGTGCTGATGCGTGCGTCAGGTCCAGCGCAGGCGATCCTGCTGCATCCGTCGGGCGGTGAACTGTTCTGCTACATACCGCTGGCCAGGGCACTGCGCGAGGACATCGGGGTGACCGGTTTCGCCGCCGATCCACGCGACGCCCTCATCGCTCCGCAGGACGGACTGGCGGCGACCGCCGCCAGGATCGCGCACTCCCTGATGGAAGCCGGCCTGCCCCCGTCGTACTGCCTGGCCGGCTGGTCCTACGGTGGTGTGCTCGCCTTCGAGGTCGCCCGGCGGATCGAGCAGAAGACCGGGGAACGACCGCCGTTGGTCCTGCTGGACGCCGCCTACGACGAGGACTCCGTCCCCCTCGACGAGGCGACGGTACGGCAGCGGTTCGTGCACGACGTCGCCAGGCTGACGGGACGCGACGGCCCTCAGGTGCGCGCGGTCCTCGACAACCCGGCCGTCGGCGTGGCCGATGTCAAGGAGACACTGACCCGTCTCGGCGTCGAACTGGACCTCACCGAGCAGGAGTTGGCCTCCCGCTTCGAGACGTTCCGGTTCTCCGCCCTGTCCATGCGGGCGTACCGCCCGTCGGGCCCGTACGGCGGACCGGTCACCGTGCTCACCGCGTCGCCCCACATCGCCATGGAGGAGCAGTGGCGGACGGTGTGCGCGGGCCCGTTCCGGGCCGAAAGCGTACCCGGCGACCACTACACCCTTTTCACGGAACCGGCGTTGAGCCGGGTCGTCGCTGCGATCGAAGAGACGCTCGCCCTTTGAGGAGACGTACATGCGGTTCGGATTCACCGAGGATCAACAACGGTTCCGGGCGGAGGTGCGCAGGGCCCTGCGCTCCGCCGAGGTGCGCGCCGCGGCGGCGGAGGCCACCGGCGCTGACGGTGTCGAGCCGGACGCACGTCCGCTCTACCGGCTGCTCGGCAAGCTGGGCCTGCTCGCCGTGCACTGGCCCGTCCAGTTCGGCGGAGAGGGCCGCCCGCTGACCGATGCCGCGATCATCGCCGAGGAACTGGTGCGCGCGGGAGTGCCGGACACCTTCCACGTCAACACCGTCCAGATCGTCGGCCAGTTCCTGCTGATGGCGGGCAACGACGAGCAGAAGCGCCGGTATCTGCCCGCCCTGGCGCGCGGTGAGAGTTTCGCCTCGGTGCTCTACACCGAACCGGACGCGGCATCGGATCTCGGTGCGCTGCGGGCCGTGGCCGAACCCGACGGCGACGGCTACCGGATCACCGGTACGAAGGTGTTCAGCCTCAAGACACGCTTCGTCGACCTCGGACTGTGTGCGGCCCGTACGACGCCGGGTGCTGGGAAGTACCGGGGAATCAGCTTGTTCCTGATCGACATGGGCGCCCCCGGTGTGACGGTGTCGGTGATACCCGGCGTCGGCGACGAGCACTTCCACCGGGTGGATCTCGACTCGGTTCCGGTGTCGGGCGACGACCTCCTCGGTCCGCGCGACGAGGGGTGGCCGCTGCTCAACGAGGCACTGGCCATCGAACGCACCGGTCTCGACTACCACCTCAAGGCGGAGCACTGGCTCCAGGCCGCACTGGACGCGCTGATCGACGGCGACCCGGGCTCCTCGCACGACGACCGCCTGGAGCAGATCGGCCGCTGGTACGGCGCGCTGACGGCCGACCATGTCCTCGCCTGGGAGGTCCTCACCGGCCTCGCGTCGGACCGGATCGACCAGGTATCGACGGCCGTCGCCAAGTACCACAGCAGCGAACTCGCCCAGAGCATCGCGGCGTGGGCCGTCGGCATCCCCAGCCCCGAGCAGCGGGCGAACCGCATCAGGGCCGCTGTGACCCTGGACTCCGCCTACCGGGAGGCGCCGGGGCTGACGCTGTCGGCAGGGACCTCCGAGGTGATGCTCCAGATCATGGCCGCTGCGTTCGACTCCATCGGACAGGAAGAGCACTGACATGGACCTCACTCCCGATCCGCTCGTCATCCGGCTGCGCAAGGCATTGCGTACGGGCCTTGCCGGCGTCCCCGCCCGGATGGAGCTGCACGGCGCACCGGTGGCCGACGGAGCCCTCGGCCCCACCCGGACGGTGCTCGACGAACTGGGCGCGGCCGACTTCGAACGGCCGGCCTCCGCCGGCGGCCTCGGCCTCGGCCTGACGGCCGGGGTGCTGGTCAGCGAGGAGCTCGGCCGCGCGGCCTGCGGAAACTCCTACCGGGCCGACGCGACGGCAGCCGATATGGGCGGTCCGGCCGGCGCGGCACTGGCGGGTTGGGAAGCGCTGCCGGTCGGCAGTGGGGTCACCGCGACCCCGCGAGCGGGCGGCTGGAAGCTGACCGGCGCGGTCACGGTCGACGACGTGAGCGCCGGGACACTTCTGGTGGCCGCCAGGATGGGCGGCGAGCCGGTACTCGTCGCGGTGGAGCGCGGGGCGCCCGGCTGCACCACGGAGAGCGGGTGCTGGCCGCCGGTCGTCCGGTTCGATGCCACGCCGGTCACCACGGCGGACGTGCTCGGGACTCTGGACGACTCGCCCACCGGTCCGCTCACCCGGGCGCGCCTGAGGCAGGCCGCCTACCTGCTGGGCATCGCCGACGGCGCGCACCGGGCCGCGGTGGAATACACCGGTTTCCGGCGGCAGTTCGGCACCAGGCTACGTGATCTGCCCGCGGTCGCCTTCCCGTTGGCGCGAGCCCTGGTGGCGCTGCGCGCAACCAGGGCGGCGGTGTACCGGGGGGCCTGGTCGGTCGACTCGGAGCCGGACCCCGTCGGCACCGCGCCGGTCATGGCGCTGGCGATGGCCGCCGAGACCGCGGGCGACGTGGTGCGGCTGAGCATGCAGAGCTGCGGGGTGCGCGCGATGACGGCGGAACTGGGCCTGCACCGGTACTTCCGGCTGGCCGCGGCCGAGTCCGTCCGGTACGGCGATCCCGCCGCACTGTGGCGGATGGTCGGCGCCGACCGCATCCGAACGGCGCGGCGCGCCGCGGCCGGCACGGAACTTCCGGTCGCGGCGGCATTCCGGCCGTAGGGGATCAACTGGCGCGCAGGCTCCCCGTCGACGTCATTCTCTCGTCGCCGACGGGTCGGCCGGCCGAGTGGGTGAGTCCGGTCCGGTAGGCCAGTGACACGAGTTCGGCGCGGTCGCGGACGCCGAGCTTGGTCCGCACTCGGTAGAGATGGGTACGGACCGTGGCCTCACCGATGATCAGTTCGCGGGCCACCTCCTCGGTGGACATGCCAAGCGCGACCATCCTGGTCACTTCCCGTTCCCGTGGGGTCAGCTCGGTCATCTCCGGGCACGTCGCGGCCTCCTGGGGCTCCGACTGCGCACGGAACCAAGTGACCAGGCGCTCCGCTATGTTGGGCGCGAGCATGGTCTGTCCGGCGGCTGCCGCCTGGATCGCGGTGATCAGCTCCTGCGGGCTCGCGTCCTTGCCGAGCAGACAGCTCGCGCCGGCGTGCAGCACGTCGCTCACCGTCTTGTCGGCGTCGGACGCGGTGAACACGACGACGCTGGGCGGTTCATCCTCCTTGCCGAGTCTGCGGATCATCTCAAGGCCGGGAATGGTCTGGAGGTCCAGATCGGTGACCACGACATCGGGCCGCATGGTGCGCACAAGAACGATGGCTTCCATGCCGTTGCGGGTCGTGCCGATCACGTCGATGTCCGGAACCGCGTCGAGGAGAGTCTTGAGACCGTCCGCGATCACGGGCAGCTGATCACAGATGAGCACCCGAATGGTCATGATGTTCCCCCTGGTGAGGATTGGGTAGAAGCCTCGCTGTCACGAACGGGATCGCGGCGCCCCGATATCGCGAGGCTCGCCCCAGAGCAGTGACTCTTCCGGGTGGCTGGACCGGTGGTCCGCAACCGGTGGGTTCGGCCCACCCGCTCAGCCGTTGCCGTTGTTGTCCGTCCCGGAGACGATCAGGTCCGTCGAAGAGGCGAAGGCGACGGTGCGCTGCTGGGCCGTCCCCGGCGCGGCGGCGTCGGAGGAGACCGTGAATCCCCCCAGGAGCGCCCCGAGAGCGATGACGGAGGCGGCGGCGACAGGGGCGAAGCGCATGGGTGAACTCCTTTGGAGAGGAAGGCCGTTTCGACTCCACTGATGTTCGCGATCTGCCTTCCCTGCCCGTTCCCCTCCGGACACCCGCCCGATCCCCCTGCCGTAGGCCCGCCAGACCTGCGGGGCTCAGCGTGCGTTCTCCGGCACTTTCATGAGGGAGAAGAGGTTGTCCGCCGCCGAGCGGTGCTGCTGGGCCAGCTGCGAGTCTCCCCGGGCCTCGGCGGTACGGCCGAGGCCCCACAGCGCGCAGGCCTCGTCGTAGCGCAACTCCATACGGCAGGCGATCTCGTGGGCCAGAAGCTGCTGAGCCTGCGCCGTGTCCAGGTCCCCCTGCGCGTACCGCACGCGCGCCACCGAGAGGTGCACGGTGGCACGGTGGATGTCGTCGGTACTGCTGGTGGCCTTGGCGAGTGCGTGGTCGGCGCTGTCCGCCGCCTCGTCCAGCTCCCCCATGCGCGCCAGCACATCGGCTCTGCGGGCGAGTACGAGCGGCAGCACCGAGGGCATGCTCATGCGCTGGCACCGCTCCAGCGCCGCATCGGCCCAGGCAAGCGCCTCCTCAAAGCGGCCGAGTCGCTCGATCGCCTGGGAGAGATTGCTCAGCGCGTCCACGGAGAGCTGTATCTCCTTGATCGAGTCGAAGATGGCCACCGCCCTCTCCGCCGATGCCGCCGCCTCGTCGAACAGTCCCAGCCGTACCTGGACCAGGCTGAGCGTGCTCAGCGACGAGCCGTCGAGTCGGGTGAAGCCGAGCTCCTGCGCTCGCGCGTTGGCCTCCTGGCACAGCTGCAGAGCGCGTTCCAGCTCCCCCATGCTGTTGCACGCCTGTCCCAGCCGGGCCCGGCACTCCGCCTCGCTGTGCACATCGTCCATCTGCCGGGACAGGTCCACGGCTTCCTCCAGCCGGGCGACGGCCTCGCTCAACTGCCCCAGCCGCCACTTGCCCATGGCCAGATTCATCAGGTTCAGCCGGGTCAATGACCGGTCCCCGAGCAGTCGCGACGCGCTGACCCCCTTCTCCAACGCCGCGTTCGCGCTGGCGTCGTAGGCGCGGATGCTGGAGTGGAAACCCAACTCACGCGGCAGCCGCGCCGCGTGCCACAGCAGTCCCTCGTGGTACGCGGCGTCCACCGCCGCCAGCAGACTCTCGCGGTGCTGGTCGAGCCACTGGAGCGCCTTGTCCTTGTGATCGAACTCGTCGCGTTCCTGACCCTTTTCGTCGACGTCCCCGAAGTGGCGCCGTCCGGGGAACAGCATGTCGCAGGCATGTTCCGCCACGATCAGGTAGTGATCCATCAGTCGCCGCACCGCCTGCCCGTCCTCTGGCGCCTTCTGGCTCTGCGCGACTCGTTGCACGAAGCTGCGCACCAGATCGTGCAGCGCGTACACCCCCGGCTCCCTGGCCTCCAACAGCCGGACGTCCACCAGTTCTTCCAGCACGTCCTCGGCCGCCAGCACATCGGTGTCCAGCAGTGCGGCGGCCTCCTCGGCATCCAGATAGCGTCCGGGGTGGTGCCCCAGCAGCCGGAAGGCCGTTCGCTGTTCCCAGGGCATGGACTGGTACGACAGCAGCAGAGCGCCCGCCACTCCCCTTCCCTCGCTGGTGAGTTCGTCCAGGCGTCGGTCGTGGTCGCGCAGCCGTTCGACGAGTCGCTGGACCGTCCACTGCGGGCGGTTCGCCAGCCGGGCGGCGGCGATCCGGACCGCCAGCGGTAGTCCTCCGCACAGTCGCAGCAGCTCACGGGCCGCGACCGGTTCCCTCTCGACGCGTTCGGCACCGAGGGTGTTACGCAGGATCTGGTGGCTGTCCGGCTCCGGAAGGGCGCCCAGGGAGAGCCATTCGGCTCCGTCCAGTCCGGTCAGCCGCGGGCGGCTGGTGATCAGGACCAGGCTGTCGGACGAGGCTGGAATCAGCTCCCGCACCTGCTCCGAGGCGGCGGCATTGTCCAGAACCAGGAGCATGCGGCGGCCCCGCATGTACGACTGCCACCGCGCGGCGCGTCCCGCCGGCACCGTGGGCAGCTCCTCGCTGGGGATACCGGCGGCGGCGAGCAGGTCGCCCTGCGCCTGGAACGCGCTGAGCGGCGTCTGACCCGGTGTGAAGCCGTGCAGGTCGATGAAGAGACTGCCGTCCGGATACTGCTCGGCCAGTTGATGGGCGGCGCGGATGGCCAGTGCCGTCTTGCCGCCGCCGCCCATGCCGTCGAGGGCCAGGACCGTCGGTGCCCCCTCCAGGGCGCGCCTGGCCGCGTCGCAGACCCACTCCAGCTCCGAGCTGCGGCCCGAGAAGTCGGACACGTCGAACGGCAGCGCGTGCGGAGCCTCGGTCACCTGGTGCGGGACACGGGACACGGCGCGTTCCGGGCGGGTGAGCGACGGGTCCTGGCGCAGGATGCGTTCGTGCAGTCCGGTCAGCTCCGCGCCGGGGTCGATGCCCAGTTCGTCCGCAAGGTGCCCTCGGGTACGGGCGAACTCGTCGAGCGCGGCGGCCTGCTGGCCGGAGTGGTAGAGGGCGAGCATCAGCCGGCTGCGCAGCGTCTCGCGCAGCGGATGCTCGTCGACGAGGGCACGCAGCTCACCCGTGATCTCGGCGGCCCCACCCGCGTCGATGCACAGATCGTAGAGCTGCTCGGCGGCGGTCAGCCGCTGCTCCTCCAGAGCCGTCGAGGCCGCGTCGACCACACGGCCGCCGGAACCGGACAGCACGGGCCCTCGCCACAGTGCCAGCGCCTCACGCAACTGTGCCGCGGCCCGCTCGGTCTCCCCCGCCTCCAGTGATGCCCTGGCCTGCCTCAACAGCCTCTGGTGGCACAGCAGATCGAGTTGCTCGATGTCGACGACCGCGCGGTATCCGGGTCCGTCGGTGACGATGATGTCAGGACCGTGCGGAATGCGGCTGCGCAGCTTGGCAACCGTCTTGCGCACCTGGTGCTCGGCACTGTCCGGCGGTTCGTCGTTCCATGCGGCCGCCACCAGACGGGAGACGGGCACGACGCGCCCCGCCTCCAGGAGCAGCATCACGAGAACGCGGCGCTGCAAAGCCCCGTTGACCGATACGAGTTCGCTGCCGCTACGGACTTCCAGAGATCCCAGAACGGCGAATTCTGGTCTGAGACCTGCGCCGCCTTCAATTCGACCCGATGCCGCGGCCCGCACCTTGTCCTCCCCTCGTCAGCGATGAGATGGGACACACGCCACAGAGGGTAGATCCTCTCGCGGGGCACATGCACCGGGCATGCCGGATCCCGCGTCTCGTCCCCCCTGCCTTCGCCTCGTGCAGAAGGAAAACATAACTACCCGGTGCGCGTCACCAGGCAGTTGGCCGGATATCGGCGACAAGATCCTCTCGCGCCTTGGCGACTCGTTCGCGGGTGACCTCCGGTGTGCTCCCCTCCACGACCACGTAGGCGCGCCGGGCGCGCGAATCTCCGACTGACGCGATCCGGTCGCCGACCGTGTACGGAAAGCGCGCTCCACGGACCCATGGGGTCACGGCGATGTCCTCCGTGCCGGTGTACGTCTCCAGCCGCCCTTCGGGCAGCAGGAAGAAACCGACCTCCGCGTACTGGGAAGCCTTCGGCACGACCGGGCGGCCGCCCAGGAGGGCCGTGAAGACCGCCGCCTCCAGGTCGAAGCCGCGCGCGATCTCGACGAGCAGGGGGATACGGTCGGCGCCCAGGTGCGGGCGGCAGGAAACGATCCGCGGCCCGTAGGGCAGCAGCGCCACCTCTGTGTGAGCCGGGCCGAAGCGGTATCCGCTCGCCGTCAGTCGCTCCTCGACCGCCGCCGAGATGATCTTTTGTTCGTCGTCGGTCAACGGCGCCGGGTGGAGGTATCCCGTCACGAGGAAGTGCGGTGGCCCCGTGGTGCGTTGAGCCGTCATCCCCACGAAGTGATGGGTTCCGTCCACGGTCAGCGTCTCGACGCTCACCCTGGGAGCCTCTGCAGGGGCCCGGTCTTCCCCTTGGCAGGACTGGAGCCGTTCGTACACCGCCGGAGGGTTCGGAGACAGGCCCAGCTGCCATGCCTCCTGGACCACCGGCAGGATGGAACCGCCGAAGCCGCAGGGCAGCACGGCGTCGATGCCATAGCGCCGCACGGTCCGCGCGACAGTCTCGCGCAGTCCGCTCTCGTCGGTGAAATCGGTGAGCAGCAGTTCCTCGGAGACCTCTTCGACGCGCGGCGCGAAGTCGGCCTCCAACTGCGACGGATCCCACACCGACCAGATACGGAACCCCCGCTCGGCTCCTTTTCGCACGAGTTGGTGACTCGGCATCACCAGGAGCAGCCTGAGCTGCGAGCTTCTAGGAGAGAATGCACCCATACACGCCACTGTGCAGTGCGGTCTTCCCTCCCCGTTCCCCTTCCCTTCCCCCCCCACCGGGCAACCTCGGCCGCCGACGGCTCAGCGCTCTTCTCGACTCACGTTCTCACCGGTCATCGGCGCATCTTCCGTGATCAGCAGGTACACCGAACGTTTTTGCAGCCCTCGGCCCCGCGAGGGCACGCTGACGTGTGACCAAGGTGGTGACAGCCGACCGCACAAGGCGGCAGGTGTGCGGCTCCTGCCGAGAGTGGCACCAGGGGGCTCGGAGACGAGTAAGCGAGATGTGCAGCCGCAGCGGAGGAAGGTCAACGCGATGCGTCCTGGCGGTTGAACTTGTCGCGGACGCACAGAGTGACCGTGCTCCGTAGCGTCCGTTGTACTCGCCGGGGCGACCAGCGCAAGTCACCCCGATACCACCGGCTATGACACGCCGATCGATATACAGAACCTGGCGGTGAGATGTCCGAAAATCAGTGGAACAGTGTCGCCGTGTATCACTACCATGCTGCCGAGCCGAGTCGTCTAGTCAAGGACATACCGTTGTACACCCTGTGAAGCCTCCCGAGCGCTAATTCGTCGCGCGTCGCGCATGTGCGTCGCGCTTCTTTTTGCTGCGAGCTTCTCACTGAAACAGGTGTACCTCTGTGCTCGAGACCTGGGTAGTAGAACCCGTCTGTCTGCCGCTCATTCGCCGCCGTTGCCACGTGTGCGCGTCCGACAGCTTCCGGACAAGCGGTAAATTCCGCGTCAACGCGAACCACAAACTCATCGACGTCTGGCTCCTCGCGCTCTGTACCGCTTGCGGGGAGACCACAAAGCTCACGGTCATGGAGCGGATGAACGTGCGCTCCGTACGACCCGAATTGCTGGACCGACTGCATGACAACGACCCCCACCTGGCGGCTGAACTGCTCCAGGATCCGGTCGTGCGGCGCCGCAATCGCATCGCCCTCGACTGGGACGACGCCTGGCGTCTCGACACCGGCGGATCGGATCACCTGGACCGCGACGTGATCGACGTCTCGGTCCGCTTCGCGGCGCGGATCCCCGTCCGGCCGGTACGACTGATCGCTGAAGGCTGCGGTCTTTCACGGGCCGAGGTCGAGAAACTGATCACGGACGGGAAACTCGTTTCGGCAGTCCGGCTGAGCGGCAAGCTCTCCGGCGACTTCACCTTCACGCTCAAGCGCTGAGCCCTCCTCGGGACCAGATGCCTGTCCGGCAAGATCCGCCGGACAGGCCCGGAAGGCTGGTGAACGCGCCTCGGCAGACGAGTCGGGCTGTACGCCGGGGTCAGAGCGAGACGGCCGCCGTCACCACCAGCGTCCCGCCCCGTGTCCGCGACGGCTCCGCTTCCCATGTTTTGCTGCTCCTGCCGGGGGCACCAGGCAAAAGGCCCCGGACCGATCACGGTCCGGGCCATTTTGACGGCACCATATGACGGCAGTCGCCTCTCAGGCGGCCGGTCGGCGGCGCCTGAGCAGGCGGTCCATGTGGCTGATCGCCTCCCGCTGGGTGTCGTGCACGACATGCGTGTACACGTCCATCGTGATGCTGATCTGGCTGTGCCCCAGGATCTCCATGATGACCCGCGGGGCGACGCCGGCCGCCGTCAGCAGCGTCGCGCACCCGTGCCGTGCGTCGTGCAGCCGGACCACCCGCAGCCCCGCACCGGCCGCGACCCGCGTGAAGGACCGGTAGACGTTCCGCGGCTCAACCGGCCGACCGTTCCGCGTGGCGAAGACGTAACCGGACTCCGACCAGGTGACGCCCGTGCGCGCGAACGCCTCGCGCTGCCTCAGCCGGTGCCAGCGCAGCGGCGCGATGCACAGCGCGGGCATCGGCACCACGCGGCTACGGCGGCTCTTGAGGTCGTCGTCGTACAACGTTCCCCTGCGGCGCTGCGTCTGTTGGCGGACGTGCAGCACGCGGTTGTCCAGATCCACATCCGACCAGCGCAGCCCCACCAACTCACCGCGTCGCAGACCCATAGCGATGGCCAGCACGAACGCGGCGTACAGCGGGTCGCTGCGCGCGGCCTCCAGGAAGGCCAGCGTCTCCTCCAGCGACCAAGGATGGATCCGCCTGAACTGGTCCTTCGCCCTGCGTGACCTCCCGCGCGGTCCCGGCGGCGGCATCGTCCTGGCCGTCGACGTGACCCCGTGGCCGCGCCCCGACGCGAACACCAGCGACCAACGCACCTTCTGCCACACCTGCGGACGCGCCGAGGGCACCCACGAAATGATCCCCGGCTGGGCCTACTCGATCGTCGCCGCCCTGACCGGCGGACGCACCTCCTGGACCGCCCCGCTCGACGCCTACCGCCTACGCCCCGGCGACCACGTCCAGCAACGCACCGCCCACCAACTGCGCGAGGTCGTCACGAAGATCGTGGCCCTGGGACGCCGGCGCTAGGGCGACGAGCCGATCCGGATCGTCGCCGACTGCGGCTACGACGGCCCCTACCTCGCCCACCAACTCGCCGGTCTGCCCGTCGAGGTGTGCGTCCGCATGCGCGGCGACCGCGTTCTCTACCGCGACCCACCCGCGAAAGGCGGCGTGGGCCCCAAGGGCGGCCGGCCCCGACGCCACGGCAGCAGATTCGAGTTCCACACCCCGGACACATGGGGACGTCCCCTGCACGAGAGGACACACGAACTCGACACCTACGGCCACGTGCGGGTCCGCTGCTTCGAGCGGCTGCACGTCAAGCTCAGTCGGCAGACAGTCTGGAGCCATCACCCCGAACCCGAACTGCCACTCGTGCCCGGCACTGTGATCCGCCTCGGCGTCGAGCGCCTGCGCTCCGGCGGCACCCCGAAACCGCTGTGGCTGTGGTGGTCACGCACCGGCACCGGCACCGACGCCACGCTCGCGGACACCATCTGGTCCTGCTTCCTCCGCAGATTCGATCTTGAACACACCTTCCGCTACTGGAAACAGCACCTCGGCTGGACCAGCCCCCGCCTGCGCGAGCCCGCCGCCGCCGACCGCTGGACCGTCCTCGTCATGGCTGCCTACACCCAGCTCCGCCTCGCCCGCCCCCTGTCCGAGGACCTCCGGCGCCCGTGGGAACGCGCCTTGCCCCCCGAACGCCTCACGCCCGGCCGCGTACGCCGGGGGTTTCGCCAAGTCCGCAGGTCACTGCCCGTCCTCACAAACCCGGCGAAACTCTCCCGCCCCGGACCGGGACGCCCACCCGGCCGCCACAACAAGCGGAAAGCCCCCCTCTACGCCGTGGGCAACGCCCTGCTCGAAGACCCCAGGAGAACTGACGGGCGACAGATCGAACAGGGAACCCCCTGAGCACCGCAGGTTTTATCTCAAGCTGAGCTACTCCGCCATGAGCGATTGACTTGCACTGTTACGGCAGCTCGCACAGTGGGGGTTGCGCCGCCAAGTGACCGGTCGCGTCTCAGATCCTTACAGCAGGTCAGCCTCAGACAGGCGTTGCCATGCTGTTTGGACGTGGGCCTCCGTGAAGAGGCGCTCCTTTCGGTGATTCCATGCCCTAATGCACGCCGTTACCGATTCGGGGCTTGGCGGAGGCGTCACTAGTTCTTCAGCAGCGAAGAGAACGGTGCTCAAGAGTTCCATGCCGAACGCGTCTTCGAAACCTGCTGTTAGAACTTCGAACCTGGCCGCGATTTTTTCGAACTCTGGGTGCTGCTTCAGGAACTGCTCAGCTTCATTGACGGAGTCTTTATTGAGCTCCAGAATTGCCTGGGCTCCACTAGTGCCGTCGCCAAAACCCGTGACGAAGTGACCTTCCATCGCAGAGACTGCCCTATCAAGGGGCTGCGAGTACGGGCCGTAGATACCCTTCTCGAAGTGAAGCCCCAGCGTTAGATTCAACTTCTGCAGAAGGTAGGCAACTTTGTGCGCCTCAAGAAGCGAAACGCGTGGCTCAAAAGCAAGGCCGCGCGAAATTCCGCTTCTGATGTACCGATCGAGCGCAGCGAGAAATGCTGCGCGTTCACGCGTCATTGCGGGTGCCTGAGTGGCGTTTGGCATCGATGACGCATTAGGAGCCCCAGACGGCTCGTAAACGCGAACCTCGACCCCGGGAATAGTTCCCAAAGTTTGACAGATCATTGGCTCAACCGCATGCCAGGAAAGTCCGCCATTTCCACAACCGAGAGGTGGTACTGCGATGGACTTGATCCCACGCTCGACAATTTCGTCACGCAGTGCTACGAGCCCCGAGGCGACGTCTTCGATCCGTGAGGGCGCGCGCCAGTGGCGCTTCGTCGGGAAGTTGATGATGAACCGTGGGCCGCCCACTTGCTCAACCTCATGTACGTGCATCCGGCCGACCATGACGTCGCCACGATCGCAGGACGCCTTGTAGTCCTTGAAGTTCTCCGGATAGGCCCGCTTGAACTGCAAGGCGATGCCCTTGCCCATGACGCCCACGGTATTGACCGTGTTAACAAGGGCATCGACATCTGCTAGAAGCAGGTTGCCGGTGCCGCGCGTGATCATCGCTGTCCTTCCTTGGGGCTCGTTCGTTACCGCGAGGTCAGTAGTACCACTCGGGTCTGACACTCACCGGAAGCTCCGCCCCTGCCTCCCGCAGTAGGTGTCGTACTTGCTGAGCGTGTTCATGATCGTAGGTCGCCACCTCATGCACAGCTGTCACGGGCAGAAAACCGTGCACTAGTAGCTCCGCCATGCGTCGGCGCATGCGATCCCCGTCGTCGGCCGTGTTGTTCCAGTACCGTGCAGCCATAATCTCCCAGTCGACAACGCTTGGCATCATACTCAAGTCGGTGAAGTGCCTGGTGATCGCGCTTGCACAGTTGCCGTCGCTGAACACGTAAGGCCTGTGGGACTCCACGACGCCGTCGACGGACGTGACCAGGTAGACGAGTGGAGGCTGCCCGTCCTGGTAGGTGGCCACGCCGCCCCGGCTGATTACGTAGAGCATGGGGGAGCGTGGGGCAAAGTAGAACGGGACGTAGTCGGCTGGACAACCGTATGGCGGGACAGTGATCTGTCGCGATCGCCGTTCAGCTTTGACCGCCCTGTCTCCGCACTCTCTCAGCACGCCCCCTCGGCCCTGCATGACGGTGTCCGAGACCAACTGCTTCTCGGCGAGGATGTCGCGCAGATTGCTCACGTGCGTGAAGTGGAACAGCGGTTGTTCCCCAACGTTCATCACAAGAGCTGAGTAGACCACAGTTGTGACTGCCGACGTCAGCTGCTTGACCGTCAACCATGCCTCGTGGCAGTAGCTTTGACGGCGATCCTTGACTGCAACGGCAGTGGACGTTGCCGTATCCAAAGGTACAGCTCCTGCACCTTGACGGCGGCGACAGTCGACCAAGTTCCTGGCCTGGACACTCACGGAAGGAACTCCTAAAGCGGGTGTCGCAGGTTCGAATCCTGCCGGGGGCACCATGCCTGACCAGGCACGGAGCATGAGAAAGGCCCTTCGGAGTTGGTCTCCGAAGGCCTTTTTCTCTTGAATGGGAACGCCCTGGGAACGAGCGGTCAGGCAGCGTCTCCCATGGGAACGTCAGTGCCCTCCCTGGGAACGTCGGGGCTCTTGCCCGGCGCGCCGGCGACCTGCGCGGAACCAGAGCAAGCGGCGCCTCGGCCTGAGCCTCATCGAACTGCGGCAGACCTGCGCGGCTGATCATTCGGATCTGCAGGGTGCCGCAGGAGCGGCGCAGCCACGCAGTGGTGCCGACGGAAGTGCGGTGATGCGAGACGACAGCGAAGGAGTCATCGTTGTCGGCACCGCAGTAGGCCCACAGCACTGTCTCCGAATGCTTCGAAGTCTGGGCAATCACGGGGACGGAGGAGGCGGCGGTGACGGTCCAATCGGTCATGGCGAACATCTCCTGCGGTTGTGTGGAGATGTGAGTTGAGTGCGGTGGTGTGACGTGCTCGGCAGTACGCGGCGTAAGGGGAGTACGTGCTACACGGCGAGCTCGGCGGTACTCGGGGCCCGTACGACCAGCGCCATCAAGGCCGCGGTGAGGCAGGCCGCGCTCAGCGCGGTCCAGACGACGTCGTACGTGCCGAACAGATCGCGGGCGGTGGCGCCCAGGAAGGCCGAGGCGCCTGCGCCCAGCTGGTGGGCGGAGTTGGTCCATCCGAAGACGATGGGGCCGTCGTCGCCGTATGCGCGCTGGCTGAGGGCGATGACCGGCGGAACGGTCGCCACGTCGACGAGTCCGTAGATGATGGAGAAGACAATCAAGGTGGGGTGTATCGACGCGGCGAGGACCTGGGGCAGGGCGAGCAGCGTGAGCGCGCGGAGGGTGAAGTAGACGGCCAGCAGTCGACGGGGGTCGAAGCGGTCGGTGAGCCAGCCGGAGAGGGTCGCGCCCAGGGCGGAGAAGACGCCGATCAGGGACAGGAGCGATGCTGCGACGGTCGCGTGCATGCCGTGGTCGTGTGCGGCGGGTACCCAGTTGCTCCACATGATGCCATTGGTTGTGGCGCCGCAGATGATGAACATGCCTGCCAGCAGCCAGAAGGTTCCAGTGCGGGCGGCGTCGAAGAGGACTTTCACAGTGCGGCGGGCGGCGCCCTGGGTGGGGGTGGGCTTGGCCACGAACTCCTTGCCTCCGTACGGCAGTGCGCCGACGTCGGCCGGGTGGTCCCGCAGGAACAGTGCCACCACAGCGGAGACGGCCAGGGCCACGAGCGCGAGTGTGACCACTGGGGGCTGCCAGTCGTAGCGGTCGACCGCCCAGGCGAGCAGCGGCAGGAAGACCAGCTGTCCCAGGTGGCTGGAGGCGCTCAGCGCGCCGGTGACCAGACCGCGCCGCCGTACGAACCAGCGGCCGGTGATCAGGGCGGCGAAGGTCATGGTCAGGCAGCCGCTGCCGAGCCCGATCAAGACGCCCCAGTACAGTACGAGTTGCCACGGCGAGGCCATCGCATGGGTGAGCAGGGCGCCGACGGCGATGAGCAGCATGGCGCCCGCCGCCACGCGGCGGATACCGGCTCGTTCCATCAGGGCCGCGGCGAAGGGCGCGGTGAAGCCGAAGAGGACCATGTTGACGGAGGCGGCCAGCGCAATCTGGCCCCGGTCCCAGGCGTATTCCTGGTGCAGCGGTGTGATCAGCAGGCCGGGGACGGTCGTGAAGGCGCCGGCGGTCACAATGGCTGCGCCCGCGACGACGGCGATGGCCCAGGCGCGGTGCGAAACGGCGCGCGAGCTGGGCCGTGTTGTGGTGGGGGGGTCGGTCAACGGGGTCTGAGAATGCTGGGCCATGGCTCCAGCTTGTCGGCGCGGTGAACACCCAGCGAGTGTCTGGATGGCCGCCATGCGCAAGAATGTGGCCATGCAGGACAGGACCGTGTACTCCCACTCCGTACGGCACCGCGTTGCCGTACTCGCCCGCCAGATGACCCTGCCGATCGAGCTGGGTATCGTCCACCAACTGTTCGGGCAGGCCCGCGCGGGGGCGTCGGCGGACGGCGAGCCGCTGTACGAGGTCATCACCTGCGCCCTACGGGCTGGGAGAGTACGTACGGACGGGGACTTCACCGTCAATGTCGGGCATGGCCCTGAGGCGCTGGCCGAGGCCGACACGGTGATAGTGCTGTCCTCCTATGAGGATTACGAACAGCAGCAGCCCGCTCTTTCGGGACCGCTTGCCGACGCGCTCTCCCGTATCCGGCCCGGCACCCGGGTGGCCTCGATCTGCACGGGCGCCTTCGTACTGGCCTCCGCCGGGCTGCTCGACGGGCAAGCCGCAACCACGCACTGGCGTTATGCCGACCGTTTCGCCCGGCTCTTCCCACGGGTCGACCTGGACACGGACGTGCTGTACACCGACGGCGGCGACGTACTGACCTCAGCCGGGTGCGCCTCCGGGATCGACCTGTGCCTGCACATGATCCGGCACGACTTCGGCATGGCCGTCGCCAACGACGTCGCCCGCCGCACCATCGTGCCGCCGCACCGGGAGGGCGGACAGGTGCAGTACGTCCGCCACCCCGTGCCGCAGCCGTCCTCACCCTCCACCGCCGCCGCGCGCGGCTGGGCGCTGCAGCGGCTGGCAGAGCCGATCACGCTGGGCCAGATGGCGGCCCAGGAGTCCATGAGCGTACGGAACTTCACCCGGCGCTTCCGCGACGAGGTGGGCACCACCCCGATGAACTGGCTCACACAGCAGCGCGTCGAACGCGCCCGGGAGCTGCTGGAGGAGTCGGACCTGCCGGTGGAGCAGGTGGCTGAACGGGCGGGGCTCGGTACGGCAGCCAATCTACGGCAGCACTTCCACGCGGCGCTGGGGACCTCGCCGAGCGCTTACCGCACCACCTTCCGCGGACCCGGCGCCGCGGCATGACGGGCGGGGCAACCGAGAACGACCGCCCCACGCGAGTGAACAGAACGGACCCATGGGTGCCGGCTCCCGCGCCGATCAGCGGCCGGTCATCGGGAGAAGTCGCGGTTGCCGAGGTGCTGCGGACGCGGCTTGGGCCAGCGAACGGCTCCTCCGATGTGTTCTCGACGCTGTTGTGGACGATGAAGATGTTGGAGCGCGGGAAGGGTGTGATGTTGCCGTTGAAACCATGCATCAGGTTCGAGTCTGACATCACCGCGGAGGGGACTGCGCTGGCGATGTTCCTCGACGCCGCGATCCTTGTCGTCATCGCCGCAGCCCGCTGGCGCCAGCTCCGCCACCACGACCAGCAAGTCGCCGCCGCTCAGCAGACCCTGCTCCACCTCCAGGCCGCGTACAACCAGGCCGCAGCCGCCTGCGTACGCGAGAACGGGTTCCCCGAGTACCCGGATCCCGATCCCACGACGGGACAGGTCGGCGTATCCAATCACCAGGCGGAGAAGTTCAAGGCATCCGAGATCTCCGTCGCTGCCAAGAAGCGCTCCACAGCCTGAGCTTGGCGTTTGAGGTGTTTGCTTCTTTCCGCCGGCTCCGACTGTGTCTGTTTTGACCTACTTATCTACGGGGTGTCGGTGTGTACGGCGCTTGTTCTTCGAGCCGACCGGTCGGCCGGGACCGGCCTTGCCGGGTTATCGAGCTACATCGCCCTTGTGCACGCTCCCCGCCAAGCAGTCGGCAATCCCCTCCCGGTGAATCTCCTCCAACCCGGACCGTGCCCTCCTGCACGGCTGCCAGAATGGTGCGGGTCAGCCATTCGGCGCGCGGCGCCCGCTCCTCGGGGCGTGGTGGCGTATGCGTCCTGAAGCAAGGGAAGATCCCGGCGCATGCCGAGCACTGCGATTTCCGACAGGCACACCGTCCACCATCTGAAGATCGAACTGCGGGGGCTGCGTCCACCGGTGTGGCGGCGGGTGCGGGTGCCCTCGCGGCTCTCCTTGGGCGGCCTGCACGAGGTGATCCAGGTGCTGTTCGGATGGGAGGGCACACACCTGCACGTCTTCGAGGACGGGCGGCAGGGGGCGTGGGGTCCGCTCCGCGACGTGCTCGGCGGCGCCCTCGACTCCGGGTGGGCCGACGAGGACGGCGTGGCGCTGGCGGACGTGCTGCCGCGAGCCGGAGGGCGGCTGTCGTACACGTACGACCTCGGAGACGACTGGGAGCACCGGATCACCGTCGAAGAGGTCCGCCCGGCCGGACCGGACGAGGCCGGGCAGATGATGTGCACGGGCGGGCGGCGGGGGCTGCCGGACTGCGAGGACGTCGGCGGCGTCTGGGCACTGCAGGACCTGCTGCAGCGGTACGAGGCGGGCGAGCGGCCCGAGCCGGTCGGCGAGGAGGGCGGCGAGCCGGAGTACGGCAGTCACACCGACCACGTACTCGCCCGCATGTTCGCCACCGGGTTCGACCCCGCGCGCCTGGACGTGGCGGAGCTGAACCGGGCGCTGGAGGGGCTGCCGCTGCTCACGGTGGACGGCGTGAGCCCGGTCGGGGAACAGGGTGGCCGGTTCCCGTGCCCCTCCTGCGGCAAGTCGCACCCGCTGCCCGACGAGGACGTGGCCGAGGTCGGGGGCCTGGTCACTGCGGCCCTGGACCCGGACTCACGCGTGGCCCCGGCGATCCGGCTGCCCGACGACGCCGAGCTGGCCCGGCATGTGCGCGACGTCGGGCACTTCATGGCGGCCGTACGGCTCGGGCGCTGGTGCGGCGCGGGCCGGGAGCTCACCCCGAAGGGGGTGCTGCGGCCGAAGCTCGCCCGGCAGGCCGTGGAGGAGGCCGGGCTGTGGCGTGCCGCACCGGACGAGTGGGGGGACGCCGAGGAGCGCCGACGGCGGCTGGCCGGGATCCGCAGCGCCGCCGACATGGAGCCCGTGCGGGAGCCGTGGGAGTGGGCGCTGCTCGCCGGGTTCGTGGAGGTGAGCGGCGACGGCAGGAGGGCATCCTCCGGTGCTGCCCTGCCGGACGAGCGGGACGACGCCGCCCTGCTCGCGGCTTGGCAGGAGACACTGGCCGGGGCGGTCGCCGATGTCTTCGCCGAACTGCCGGAGCCGGTCGGGATGCTGCGCCTGATGTCCGGGCTCGGCGAGCTGCTCGCCCAGGCCCCGCCGGTCGGGTTCGGCCTGCTGCTGCACTGCTACGGGCTGCCCGAGGGCGAGTGGGCGGATGCCTCCGCCTTCTTCGACGAGACCCTGGACGATCTTCCCGACGGAGCGGCCGGAACGCTGCTGCAGACGCTGTACGTGGTTCAGTGGGAGGAGGCGGCAGAGCTGCTGGGGCGGTTCGGGGCCGCCGAGTACCGGCCCGCGGACTCCCCGCCCGGCGCCGAACAGGACGACGACTGGCTGCTGACCGGCCTGTCCGCGCCCGTGCCGGGCCGCTTCCGCCTCACCCCGCTGGGCCGGGCCGGGCTGCGCCGGCTGCTTGTCGAGGCCGGGGTGAGTGCCCCGGTGGTGGGGCGCATGGAGCAGGCGGAGGCTGCCGAGCTGCTGGCTGCGCTGGCCGCCTACCGCTCCTCGAAGGAGGTATGGGCGGAGGTGGCCGGCTGGCTGGCCGCCCGCGCCCCCGCCGACGCGGCGGTGCAGCTCGTCGACGCCTGCGGCGGCACGAAGGGGGCCGACGCGCTGCGGCGGCTCGTGGCCCCGCTCGTCCTGGAGCACCTGCTGCCCGCCCAGCGCCCCGGGGAGCCCGAGAACCCCGAGAACCCCGAGGACACGGAGCCGGACCAGCGGCGCCGGGTGCGCGCGGTGCTGCGCAAGGCCGCCGTCTCCGGTGTGCCCGGATGCGCGCACACCGCCGCCTCCTGGCTGCGGCGGATCGATGACCCCGCCGAGGGGCAGGACGCCCACGGCCAAGAGTGGATGTGCCTGGACGGCCTGTACGCGTACATGGACGGCGGCCCCGAAGCGCTGCGCGCCCGCCTGGAGCAGGGGCCCGAGGGCGGGCCGCGGGTGCGCGATCAGGTGGCCGAACTGGCCGACGGCCTGTGGCGGGCCGGGCACCCGCACGGCGAGGCCGTGCTGACCGCCGTCGCCGACAGCCTCATGCACGGGGACAGGCATCTGGCCAAGCGGTTGCGCAAGGCCGCGTTCAAGGCGAGGAGCTCCGCGTGAGGATCGCCGTGCCCGGGCAGCGGACGCGTGCGCCCCTGCCGGCGCCGCCGCTGGCCGACCGGGAGGCCGCCACCTGGGCCGGGGAGTTGGCGGCCGGCGGCTGGGCGGCGGTGTTCGTGCCCGCGCCGGCCGGGCAGCCGCACCGGCTGGGCCGGCTCGCCCTGTACCGGCTGCCGGACAGTGGGCTGCGCGTGCCCGCCGCCGCGCCGACGGCCGTGGACGAGCTGCCGCTGGGTCTCGTACTGCCGCACGGCAAGGGCGTACGGGCCAGAAAGACCGAGGCGTTCGGGCTCGCCCCCGGCACCGCCCTGGCACTCCTGCTGGACCTGCCCGGGCAGGGCGCGCATCCCTCATTGCACGCCTGGGCCGCCGTCGCCCGCACTGCCCTGCGGCTGATCGGCGAGGGCCGCCTGCAGCCCGCGCTCACCGAGGACGGCCGTCCCGTGTGGCGACTGGGCCCCCTCGGCGCGCACGGCAAGCGGACGCTGGACGACCTGGCCGCCGCTCTGCCGCCGTACGCCCACAACCTACCCGTACCCGGCAGCCGCCCGACACGGATCGTCGAACCCGGCCCCCTGGTACGGGAGTTCGCGGACGCGCTCGCCGACACCCTGCCGCGCACCCCGGCCGCGCCGCTGGCTGCCCTCGGCAACCCCTACTCCGTCCGCGCGCCCAGCCCGCACCCCGAACTCGCCGAGTGGACCGCCCAGGTGGAGGCGGAGCGCTCCGCGCTGGTGAACGTCTCGCTGCGGGTGGAGCCTCCCACCGGGCGGCAGCGCACCTTCCACGCCGCCCTCCAGCTGCACAGCGCCGCCGACCCCTCCCTCGTCGTCGACGCCGCCGAACTGTGGGCCGACCCGGAGCGCACCGCCCGCCTGCTCGGCCCGCGCGCCGAGGCCGAGACGCTGCTCGCGCTGCGCCGCGGTGCCGCGTCGTGGCCCCCGCTGGCCCGGCTGCTCGCCGAGTCCGCGCCCGCCCGGCTGCGCCTGTCCGACCCGGAGCTCACCCAGCTGCTCGACGAGGCCGCGGGCCTGCTGCACGACGCCGGGCTGCGCGTGCACTGGCCGAAGGATCTGGTCAAAGCCCTTGAGGCACGGGCCGAGATCGGGGCGGCCACCGCTCCCGGCGCCACCGTGAACACCCTCCTCGGCAAGGACGCCCTGCTGGACTTCTCCTGGCAGGTGTCCCTGAACGGCGAGCGGCTCACCGAGGCCGAGATCGACCGGCTGGCCGAAGCGCGCCGCCCCCTGGTGAGACTGCGCGACCGGTGGGTGGTCGCCGATCCGAAGCTGCTGGCCCGGCTGCGCCGCCGCCAGGAGCGCGCCCTTGCGCCACTGGACGCGCTGCAGGCCGTCCTGACCGGCGAGATCGAGCGGGACGGCGAGCGGATCGAGGTGAGTGCCGCGGGAGCGTTCGGCGAGCTCGTCACCCGGCTGCACGAACCCGAGAAACGCGAACCGATCGCCGTACCAGGAGGGTTGACCGCCACCCTGCGCAACTACCAGCAGCGGGGACTGGCCTGGCTCGCCGACATGACCCGTCTCGGGTTCGGCGGTGTCCTCGCCGACGACATGGGCCTCGGCAAGACGGTCACCCTGCTCGCCCTCCACCTGCACCGTCAGGAGCAGTCCGACACCGCGGGCCCCACCCTGGTGGTGTGCCCCGCCTCGCTGCTCGGCAACTGGGAGCGCGAGGCCGCGCGCTTCGCCCCCGCCCTCGCCGTGCGCCGCTACCACGGCGGCGAGCGCACCCTGGACCATCTCACCGGCGGCGAACTCGTCCTGGTCACCTACGGCGTGCTGCGCCGCGACACCGAGCGGCTCGCCGGGATCAAGTGGTCGCTGATCGCCGCCGACGAGGCCCAGCACGTCAAGAACCCGTACGCCACCACCGCCCGCCGGCTGCGCGCCCTGCCTGCCCGGGCCCGGGTGGCGCTGACCGGCACCCCTGTGGAGAACAACCTCTCCGAGCTGTGGGCGCTGCTCGACTGGACCACCCCGGGCCTGCTGGGCTCCCTCACCGCCTTCCGCGACCGCTACGCCCGGGCGATCGAGCGCGGCGCCCTCGGCGCGGACGGCGGCGAGGAGGCCGCCGAGGACGGGCGCCGCGCCGCCGAACAACTCACCCGCCTCACCCGCCCCTTCCTGCTGCGCCGCCGCAAGTCCGACCCGGGCATCGCCCCGGAGCTGCCGCCCAAGACCACCACCGACCACCCCGTCCCGCTCACCCGCGAGCAGGCCGCGCTGTACGAGGCGCAGGTCCGCGAGGCCATGGAGAGGATCGAGAAGGCGGACGGCATCGCCCGCCGCGGCCTCGTCCTCAAACTCCTCACCGCTCTGAAGCAGATCTGCAACCATCCCGCCCAGTACCTGCGCCAGCCGGGCCCGCTCCCGGGCCGCTCCGGCAAGCTCCGGCTCCTCGACGAACTCCTCGACACCGTCGTCGCCGAGGGCGAGTCCGCACTGCTGTTCACCCAGTACACACAGATGGGCAGGCTGCTGGAGGCCCACCTCGCCGACCGCGGCGTCCGCGCCCTCTACCTGCACGGCGGCACCGAGGTCAGGCGGCGCGAGGAAATGGTGGCCGCCTTCCAGCGCGGCGACGTGCCGGTCTTCCTGCTGTCGCTGAAAGCCGCGGGCACCGGCCTCAACCTCACCCGCGCCACCCACGTGATCCACTACGACCGCTGGTGGAACCCGGCCGTCGAGGACCAGGCCACCGACCGCGCCTACCGCATCGGCCAGGACCGCCCGGTCCAGGTCCACCGGCTCACCGCCCAGGGCACCGTCGAGGAGAAGGTGGCCCGCCTGCTCGGTGCCAAGCGGGCGCTGGCCGAGCAGGTCGTCGCCTCCGGCGAGGCCGCCCTGACCGAACTGTCCGACGCCGACCTCGCCGAACTCGTCGCCCTGTCCGCCACCGCCGAGGGAGAAGACCTGTGACCCCGGCCCGCAAGGCCCCGCGCCGCGGCGCCCTCGCCTTCGCCGCCACCTGGTGGGGCCAGGCGTGGATCGACGCCCTGGAGGCCTCCACCCTCGACTCGGGCCGCCTCTCCCGCGGCCGCACCTACGCCCGCAAGGGCATGGTCCACCCCGTCACCTGCCTGCCCGGCGCGCTCAAGGCCGAGGTCGAGGGCAGCACCCCCTGGCCGTACGACGCCGCCGTCCACGTCCCCGTCCTCACCGACGCCCAGTGGGACACCCTGCTCGACGCCATCGCCGCCCGGGCCGGGCACACCGCCGCCCTGCTGGACGGCGAGATGCCCGAGGCCCTCGTCACCGACGCGGCCTCGGCCGGCGTACCGCTCCTCCCGCAACCGCACGAGCTCGACCCGGAGTGCTCCTGCCCCGACTGGGGCTACCCCTGCAAGCACGGCGCCGCCGTGTGCTACGCCACCGCCACCCTCATCGACGAGGACCCGTTCCTGCTGTTCACCCTCCGGGGCCGCGACCGCGACAGTGTCCTCGCCGCGCTGCGCGCCCGCCGCCGGGCCGCCTCCACGGCCGAGGCGGCCTCTCCCGAGGACACCGGCACTCCCGCCCCGTACGGCGTCCTCGCCCGCGACGCCTTCACCTCCTGGGAGGGCACCTTCACCTCGCCCTCGCAGGAGGCACCCGGCTCCCGTGGCACCACCGCGCCCCCGCACACCGACGGCCGTGAGGACTCCCCGGACCCGCGTCCCGCTCCTCTCACCGCCGAACCGCCACGCACCGGCCCCGTCACCCTCTCCGACCTCACGGCCCTGATGAGCGACACCGCGCAACGCGCCCGCGGCCTCGCCGACGGCCACACCCTCACCCTGCACCTCGACGCCGCCGACGACGCCGTGCGCATCGCCGCCGCGGGCGCGAGCGAGAAGTGGTTCCACCGCCTGGTCACCGGCACGGGGAGTGACCCCGCCGACTTCGCCCGCCTGGTCCGCGCGGCCCGCCACGGCGGCATCCCCGGCATCACCACCGCCCGGACGCCGCTCACCCCCGCCCCGGCCGCACTCGCCGCCGCCCGCACCGCGCTCGCCGAGTCCGAGGGGCCGGCGCCGGTCAGGACCTGGCGCAACCGCCTGACCCTGGATGCCGAGGGCATCCAGCTGCGCTACGGCCCCGACGGCCGCTGGCACCCCTACTCCCGCGAAACCCTCGCAGGCCGCACCGGCTGGTGGCCGTGCGCCCCCGCCCACCCCGACCCGCTCGCCGCCCTGACCAGCGCCCGCGCCGCCATCGGGCGCTGACACCGGGCGGGGATGGCGTCCTTCCGCGCGGACCGGGCGGAGGCGCCCCAGCACGGGTGACCCTCGTGCGGGTCCGGCCAGTGCTCTGACCAGGACGGTTCGCCGGGGCGGTGACTTCGCCTCGATACTCTGCACGGCATGATCGACTCATACGCGAGCTCTGACGATGCTGCAGTCGCGATAGCCGGGGCGCGGGCTGGCGCGGACGTGGTCCGCAACATGTACGGCCGGCGGCTCAACCGCATCGACAAGGGTGCCGGGGACTTTGCCACCGCCGCCGATGTGGCGGCCGAGAAGACGATCCTCGGCGTCATCCGTGCCGCACGGCCCGATGACGCGGTGCTCGGCGAGGAAGGCGGGCAGCAGGGCGCTGCTGACGCTGTGCGCCAGTGGTTGGTGGATCCCCTGTGCGGCACGCTGAACTACGCCGTCGGCAACATGCTGGTGGCCGTCAACGTGGCGCTGCGTGATGGGGCGGCGGCCGTGGCCGACCCGTTCAGCGGCGAGGTCTTCTTCACCGACGCGGCGACCGCCTGGGTGCGGCATGACGGGGCCGACGACGCACTGCTGACGCCCACGCCCGCTACCCGATTGGTGGACGTCAACCTGGATCCGCCGTTCCCGAGTGCGCCGGGATTCCGGGCCGTGGAACTGCTGGCCCATCCTGGGTTCATCGAACGTTTCCGGCCGCGCGTCGTATCCACGACGCTGGCGCTGGCCTGGGTGGCTGCCGGCAAGCGCGCCGCGTATGTCACCGATGGCGGCGACCTCTCCAGGAGCGTGCATTTCGCGGCTGGCATCGCTTTGTGCCGGGCTGCTGGCTGCGTTGTCACCGGGATCGACGGTGCCCCGATTGGGGAGGCAGGTCGTGGGCTTGTGGCTGCCGCCGACGACGAGACCCACAGGCTGCTGATGTCGATGATGCGCTGCCGAAGCTAGTGCTGTGACCGCATGGGTTTTCGTCGGGCTGGGTCAGGCTGCGGCCTGGAGGGGCCTGCCGCCCCAGCGGATGCCCTTCTCGCTGCGGATCCGGGCACGTTCACGGCGTTGAGCTGTGAGGACGTCTGGGTGGCGGGCGTTGGCGTTGCGCCAGCGCAGGTAGGTGTGGAGGGCCCGCGTCTGGGCGGTGTGGTTGCGGTGGTTGGAGTTGGCGACGGTGAACTGCCGCAGCGGTCCGAAGTGGGCCTCGATCGGGTTGGCCCAGGACGCGTAGGTCGGGGTGAAGCACAGGCTGACCTTGTTCTTCTTCGCCCAGCGACGGATGTCGGCGCCTTTGTGGGCGGACAGGTTGTCGAGAATCACGTAGATCGGGGCCCCGTCGGGGCGGGCGGCACGGATCGTCTTCAGCGCGGCCAGGGTGTTCGCGGCACCTTTCTAGCGGCGGTTGACGCCCCACAGGGTGTCGTCGCCGATCGAGTAGCAGCCGTGGAAGTAGCGGACCCCGTGGGTGCGGTGGTAAGTCGCGGGATGCCGCTCGGGCCTGCCTTGCTCGGCCCAGCACGACCCGGCGGTGGGCCGGATGCCGAGCGGCCCGAACTCGTCGAACGCGAAGACACGGTCAGGGAAACGCTCCAGCACCTCCTCGATGCGGTCCAGCTTGGCGTCGCGCTCCGGATCGGGCAATTCCTTCCACGCCTTGGTCCGTTGGAAGGTGACGCCGCGGCGGGCGAGCAGGCACCGTAACGCCTCGCGGCCGATCCGGATGACGCGGCCGTGCACTTTCCGCAGGTAGGCGGCGAGTTTGCGGATGGACCAGCGGGTGAAGGGCTGGCCGAGCTTGGTCGGGCGGGTGGTGGCCGTCTGCACGACGAAGTCCTCGTTGTCAGGGCTGAGCAGGCGGGGACGGCCTCCCGCCCACCGAGGGTCCAAGCAGGCCAGGCCGACCCCGTTGAACCGGTGGATCACATCCCGGCCCGTGTCCTCATCGGCCTGCACCAGCTTCGCGACCACCGGCACCCGGTTCCCGCCGGCCGAGGCCAGCGGCATCATCGCGCGCCGGTAGCGCACCGAACTGGTGCTGCCCCGACGCACGATCTGCTGCAGCTTCTGCCCCTCCTGATCGGTCAGTCTGCGCACACGGACAGGCTCTGCCACCACAACACCCCCGGCACACCTCCCGTCCCGAGACGTCCTGACGGCGATCTTCTGCCGAAGGCCGGTCTCAGTGGGGCACCGCGACCGCGGTCCCCCAGGCCCCCTCGATCTCGGCGGCCGGAAATGGCGTCCGCTTGCTCTCGGTGAGAAAGCGGCGGTGGAATTCGCCCAGGACCAATGCAGCTCGGGAATGCCGGTCGATGATCGCGGCGATCTCGCACGGGACGTCATCGGGCTGGTGGCCGACGATCCACTCGCGCAGGAACGCCTCGTGTTCCATACCGCCGCGCAGACCATCGGGCAGGTGGTGGCGGAGCAGATGGCTCACGGTGTGGCAGCGGTCATACACGAGGTGGTCGGAGAGGAACTCCGCCTCGGCCGCTGACAGTTCGAAGCGCGAGCTCAGGGCGAGTCCGAAGTCCGCGAAGTAGAGCAGCTGGCCGTCGGTCAGGACATTGGCGAAGTGGGCATCGAAGTGGACGAGCCCGCGCGAGCTCATGAAGGCACACCCGCGCGCCAGGGCCTCCTCCACCCATGGGTACGGCGAGCCCTCCCTACCCTCCGGCGCGGCGGTCCGGTGGTCGTGCAGCCAATCGGCGAGTGTCTGCGGGACGTGTTCCAGGAAGAGCACCAGGCTGAACGAGGAACGGCCGATGGCCTCCAGCCGCTCACGCACGGCCGATGAGCCCTCCCAGTGCACGACCGCCCCGTCGATGCCCCCGAACGCGTCGGCGAAACCCTCGGGAGGGGAGTCGGGCAGGATGCGCCAGTGGTACATCAGCGGAAAACCCTCGTACTCGTTCCCGAGGACCCAGTTGGTGGTCATGACATGCACGGCCAGCTCTCGCCAGGCCCCGAACCCGGCCGAGCCCACCCCATACTGGTAGAACACCGGCAGTCCGAAGAGGTTCGCCGTCGACCGCGCGTTCTCCGGCCGCAACTCGGTGTCCGTGAGAGGAACCCGTTTGACGAACACCCTCGTGCCGTCGATGTCCAGCTCCGCCGACCTGCCGCCGATGCCGGACCCGAGCGGGTCGGCGGCGGCCACGACCTCGCCGAGCTGACGGTCGCTCAGCAGGGACAAGTGCGTGGCCACGGTCCCATACGTGGCGAGCCGCGCGGCATACCGCGGGTCCGGGTGGTGCATAGACGACTCCTCGGTGCCCGGAACCAGGGCTTTGGTGATCTCGCGCACGTTTTCGAGCCTATCCGCCACGCCTGCCGAAGGAGCAGGTACGCGAAGTCGCCCGGAACGCTGATTTCCGGACGCCGCCTCAGACGATGACGCGCCCCCGTCACTAGATCTCCCGACACCGAGCTCTCACGGACGCGACCGCAAGCGTTCTACCTGCATAAACGGCACCCGTTCACCCGTTCACCCGTTTGCCCCGGATAGGCTCTTGAACACCCGCTACCTGCACGCCGCCATCGCCCGGCTCCGTGCCGAGGGCCACGACATCAAGGACGAGGACATCACCCGGCTCTCCCCGCTCAAGGACCGGCACATCAACTTACTGGGCCGCTGTCTGTTCAACATCGAGGCCAGCGGCCCCGGCCAGGGCCTGCGCCCGCTGCGCGACCCGGAAGCGTCCGAACTGGACGAGGAAGACGACGACACCCTGGACTGACAGGCCCGGCCGGCCTCGTCAGTAGCTCGATTGACGCCCGCGCCCCGAGGAGCGAGACGACGCACGATACAGTCGCCGGTCGCCGCCTGATCCTCAGCCCGGGGAGACGAAGCCGGACACGTATGCCGCGATGACCGCCTGAGTGCGGTCCCGCTCGAATCGGACCGACCACGCGAACGGATAGAGAACAGCCAGTTAGCCAGCCACTTTGGCGCGAGCCTCGAAGATCACGGCCCCACATCGGGCACTAACGGGCAGGTCTACAAGCCTGCCCGATCCGCGGGCCAGCGGAAGGGGCCATGATCACTCGCGTCAAAGCAGCTCCCGGCCAAAGTCGTTCCACCGACCTTCGCGTCAGTCCATCCGCGTGTCAATCGCGCCGGTCAGTTGTCAGCCGGCTCGGCCTGCTGGCCACCCCGCTCCCGCGATGGAGGCGTGTGATCAGGTTCTCGGCGGCGTCCAAAGCAGGTTCGCGCACCACATACCGGGTGATGCCCCAGCGTCGCTCGTGGTCCGCCATCGCCTCCAGGATCTCGCCCTCAGTGCCGATCCAGACGTACGGGGAGGACAGCACGTCGCGCTCGGTACTGCCGAATCGCGCAGCAAGGCGGTGTGCGGCTGCCTCCGCGTCATCGGTGATCTCCACCACCTGCACCAGTGCTTCACGCGGTGGCGGAGCCTTCCGGCCGACCGCGCCCTGCTCGATCAACTCCACCTGCCTGTCGATGTCGTCGACTCGCCATCGCGTCTCGTGACTGTGCCCATCCGCCAATGTGCGGCCGAGTCCGCTCAGGGCGACGACGTCGGCGTGCTGACCGGCCCACCGCAACAGCGTGGAGTTGCCACCCCCGAAAGTGAACGGCACTCGGGATTGCACAGGCCGAGGCGATTCCAGTCGCGCTGCCCGCGCGTACACGTACGGGCCGTCGAGGGTGACTTCGTCCCCCGCCAACAGCGCACGGCACGCCTCCGCCACCGCGATGAAGCGCTGGACGCGCCCGCCCACGTCTGGACGGTTCGACCCGAGCATCGCCCATTCGACCGGCGTATGGCCAGCTCCCAGCGCCAGACGGGCCCGCCCGTCCGACACGACATCGAGGGTCGCGACGTCACTGGCGAGCAGCAGGGGTTCCCGGACGCCGGCATGGGACACGTAGGACCCGAGACCGACGCGTTTTGTGACCGCGGCGGCAGTCGCGAGAGCGGCGAACGGGGACGCCGCCGTACCCGGATGGTCAGGAGCGAGCAGAGCTTCGAAACCCGCCGCCTCGCACCGCTGGGCAAGGGCACTCCAGGACCTCGCGTCCTTCAAATCCGCCTGTATTGAGATGGACACCATGGGCACAACCTACGGTCGCCGACTGTCACGTCGCCAACCACTATGCCGCGGGCAGAAGAGCGCGAATTAGAGTTCATCTCAGTTGGCGATGTCCGACCCCGATCGAGGCGTCAGGCCGTACTTCATGACACAACTGGGTCGAATGAGAAGCCAAGAGGTTCATAAAAGGGAACGACATCAGCGCTCGCGATGAGGAACGTCGTGCGGATGCCATGTGCGTTGGACCAGCCGGTTGGAGCGTTGACCATACGGCGCCCCAGCCCCGCGCCCTGGTGGTTGGGATGGACTACGACGTCGACGATGAACGAGTTCATGGCTGCGTCGCCGACCAACCTCGCCATGCCCACGATGCGCTCTTCATGGCGTGCAATCACCCCGAAGCAACTTCTTCCGAGAGCCTGTTCACAGGCTTCTTCCGGGGGAGAGGCCCAGCCAACCGACCGCGGCTCGTAGCGTCCGATACTCACTCGCCGTGGGCACTGCTTCTTCGATTCGGTACATGGCCGGGCATGCCACTCAGCGCATCAATTCCCCACCTTGTCGGTGCCGAGGCGACAGGCGAGAGAGGTCGTCGTCGACTGGTCGGGGGCGTCTGGCAGACTCCGCGGCATGGGAATGTTCAAGCGGGCCAATAAGACGTCGTCTCAGTTGGCGTGATCTTGCGGCAGTCTGGGGTGATGACTGCTGCGCTTGTCGAGCGGATGGCGCCGGAAGACCTGTGGACATTGTTCCAGCGGGTGGTGCCACCGGCACCGGTTCGCCCGCAGGGTGGAGGGCATCGTCGGCGAGGGGACCGCGAGGTGCTGGCTGCGATCAGCTTCGTGGCCACCTGGTGCCGTACCTGAAACCAACTGCCGCCGGGCTTCGGGCTGTCGGGGGTCACCGCCTTCCGGCGGTTCACCGAGTGGACCGAGGCCAGTGTGGGCCAAGCTCCACCGCTTGGTCCTGGACGAACTCGGTGCCGGGGCGAGCTGGACTGGTCGCGGTGCGCGATCGACTCCGTCAGCGCCCGGGCCCTCAAAGGGGGCAGCTGGCGGGACCGAATCCGACCGACCGCGGCAAGAAGGGATCGAAAACCCACCTCATCGTTGATTGCCAGGGCCTGCCTCCATCGGTCTGAATCTCCGCCGCGAACCTCCACGACAGCCAGGCCCTCATCCCGTTGGTCCGGGGTGTCCCTCCCATCCGCTCACGGCGCGGCCCGCGACGCCGACGGCCCGGCAAAATGCACGGAGACAAGGGGTACGACTACCGGCACCTGCGGCGATGGCTCGCTTCCCGCTGCATCCGGCACCGCCTCGCCCGCAGGGGCATCGAGTCGTCCCGGCGCCTGGGCCGGCACCGCTGGGTCGTGGAACGGACCGTGTCCTGGCTGTCCGGCTGCCGCCCCCACCGCCGCTACGAGCGCAAACCGGAACACTTCCTCGCCTTCACAGCCATCGCCGCGACCCTCATATGCCGCCGCCTCACCAACTGACAACGGCTTACAGGTGGTCCCCCGCGCCGACTGGTTTTGGAGGGTGCACCCCGCCTCCATCCTTGACGTCCTGCTCGCACGTTCGCCTGTCGTAGGACTGGTCATTGGGAATCAACAGCACTCCGGCCACCTGTCCAGGGTGTTCGACAGCGAGCCACTCGTCGCCTGTGTGCTCCCCACCTGGCCCGAACGCCTCGGAGGAATAGACCCTCTGGCAGATCAACGCCACGCGTTGCTTGTCCACCGCGCAGGCGTCCAATGCAGGGCCACCGATCTCGTCGGCACCGTTGAAGCGGTAGTGGAAGTGAACCTGGTCGCCTCTGGAGGGCACCTGCGGGTGGGGTTCAAGGCGCCAGTCAACGACCTCGGCGGTGACGCCGATGGGCCGCCCTGACGTGTTGACGACCTGCACCCTGACACCGGCCACACCGCGCTCTGCCGTCGTGTCGGTGCAGCCCCAGTGTGAAGAGCAGCTGGACAGGGAGAGAACCACCAGGGCCACCGGAGCAGCGGCCAGCACCCGTGCGGCGAACAATCAGATGACCTCCAGTCAGGGGGATCGGAGCAGCGTACCCCGGAGCCTGGATGTGATGGAGGACGGCCGAAAACGCGCACGATGCGGAGCGGCACCTCTCGCAGGTGCGCCTCACGGGCCGCGGGCTCGACCGTGCCCGGGCTGGAGGCGGGACCGTCCACCCCTGCGATCAGCGGGTCACTCATCGCGCGCTCCCGCCCCGGAAGGCCACCGGCGAGCGGCCGTTCCACCTCCCGGCCTCGGCGCCGCCGCCCACCGCGGCCAGGGGCCATCAGGCGGCCCGGGGGGGCCGCTCGGCACCGCCGAGATCCCTCAAAGGCCAGGACGCCGGCATCAACCCGTACGGATCAGGCCGGGCCCTGGCGCCAGTACTCGAGTACCCGTGGGTACCTGCCGAATATCCGTGCACGCCGGGCCACCGGTACGGGGTTGGGTTCGCACAGGTTCCGGATTCATGACTGACGGGGCGATGTGCATGGACGTCAACGCTCCATGACGCCACGACACTGCGCCGCGCTGAGCCCCGGCAGCAGCCTTCGGGCCGCGTCCCCGACAGGCACGGCTCGTGGGGGCCGGCCCCGTACGCCGTCGGCCCAGGCGGAGCCTGGCAGTCGCTGCCCATGGCGTCCAGGTCGTTCGTACAGTGGCACGCTCCCCCAGGACCTGGGTGCGTTTCCCCCTGAGGCCGCATAGCCTCTGCCGGCCCGCACAGCTGTCGGGCGGGGCTCAAGGAAGGGACGCCGATGCGGCGGCGAAGAGCGATCAGCAGGTTGAGAGACGCGGCTTGGGTGCCGGCATCAGTCGGGTTGGCCCTCCTGGCAGGGACCGTCGTGCATACCCTCGCGAACTACAGGATGGCCACCGTCATGGGCGACTCCATGAGACCGACGTACCGTCAGGGCGATCAGCTGTTCATCGAACGGATCGACGCGAGCGGGATACGCCGGGGCGATGTCCTGCTCATCGACGCACCCGAGCACTCTCAGAGGGCGGTATGTGACGTAGTGCCGCGTTTGTTGTCGCTGGAACGTGTGGCA